>JAISKN010000140.1 GCA_031260925.1 Prevotellaceae bacterium
CAAATTATATCGCACACTGTTTCTGCTTTGGGCAACAAAACAGGCGCGGAATATTACGTTGAGCCTGAAAAAGCCGACATTATGCTTGACCCTGTTATCAAAACGCTGTCGCTCAAAGACTTGGACAAAGCAATAGAACACACGCGCAAACTTATGAAGTCCGCCGCCGCCAAACTCGAATTTATCGAGGCTGCGCAATACCGCGATGAGTTGATAAAACTTGAAGAAATGAAAAAATAGTGGTTAGTGGTTAGTGATTAATGGTTAATGATTAATGGTTAATGAATAATGAATAATGAATAATGAATAATGAATAATGAATAATGAATAATGAATAATGAATAATGAATAATGAATAATGAATAATGATTAATGGTTAGTGATTAATGATTAATTATTAATGATTATATTGGAAAACCCTAAAAATAGAAGATAAGGAATAAAAAAGAAAAGGTGTCATTCTCGCGCAGGCGGGAATCCCATTTGTACAATGAAGTAAGGAGATTCCCGCCTGCGCGGGAATGACACACAATTAAATCGTAAATTGTAAATCAAAAATTGTAAATCAAAAATCGTAAATTAATTAATCGTAAATTAATTAATCGTAAATCAAAAAATTATGTTAGATATAATAAATAATACTTCGCCAATTTTGGCAGCGTTTCTTTTGGGGCTGCTTTTTTCGTTTGACCCATGTCCGATGCTGACAAATATTGCGGCAATCGGTTATGTCAGCCGCGATATTTCGGACAAAAAACGGCTCTTTTTCAGAGGTATGTACTATGTTTTGGGGCGAATTTTGGCATTGGGAATTTTGAGTTTTGTGTTGATATGGCTTTTGAAAATGGGCGGGGCAATTCTACACTTGGAAATTTTTTTCTCTCAATATGGCGAAATAATTTTAATTCCTGTAATGATAATTGCGGGACTTTTGCTCTTTTTCTCTGATAAAATAACTTGGCTCAAAGTGATGTTTTCGGCAGAGAAATTTGAAAAACGCAACAAAAATGATAATTTCGGCGCGTTTTTGCTCGGCTTTTTGCTCTCGTTCGGCTTTTGCCCGACAAACGCAATTCTGTTTTTCGGAATATTAATACCGATGTCGGCGAGCGTGTCTTTCGGCTATTTTTTACCGTTGATTTTTGCTTTTGCCACAGCGTTGCCTGTGGTTTTGGTGGCGGGAATAATGGCATTCAGCCTGCAAAACATCGACAAACTTTACAAAATCACCGACAAATACGGTAAAATTATCATCAAAATTTTGGGAATAATTTTTGTTTTGATTGGCGTGTATTTATTATTTGAGAATATTTTGGAATTATGAAAAAAATAATAATATTAGTTGTTTTTCTTTTTAAAATAATTTATAATAGAAATGGAATATATAGAAAAGATGAAAATTCTTACTCACAACTTAGAAAAATGCGAGCGAGTAACTAAACATTCAACAATAGATGAGAAACAGTCAAATATTTTGGCTAATTCTTTAATGGACATAGAAGAATCTTTACAAACAATAAATATCAATATTCCTAAATTATATTCAAAGAATATAAATGCGGAAGAAATAGATGATATAATATTGGATATAGGAGAAGAATTTAGGCATATCCTATATCATATTAAGGATACAAAAGTTTTTGAGTATTTATTTTATGGTAATGATGCCAAAAATAGTTGGTAGATTTTGGAATAATTTTTTTACTCCATGTTTTCATATTTTTCTCTGTGCAGCACTGCCTCTTCGAGCAATGTCAAAGTTTTTTCCATTGAGTAGTAACTTTCGCCGCCGGCTGCGTTGAGGTGTCCGCCGCCCTTAAAATCTTCCGCCATTTTATTGACAGGATAATCGCCTTGCGAGCGGAACGAAATTTTGATTTTGTCTTTGTCTTGACGGACAAAAATCGAAATTTCAATGTTTTCTATTGACAGCGGCATATTTACAAAACCTTCTGAGTCGCCGACTTGATAGTTAAATTGCTCCAATTCCTGCAACGTGAGCGAAATTATTGCCGCTTTTTGCTCTGGAAAAATCTGCATTTTTTCCGACAGGCAATAACCCATAAGTTTCATTTTATCAGCAGAGCAGGTGTCATAAACTTTGCGGTAAATTTCATCTTTGTTGATGCCGAGCAAAAGCAGTTCGTGTATTATGCTGTAAATTTCGGGACTTTGCGAGTTGAACGAAAAATTGCCTGTGTCGGTCATCATTCCAGCATAAATGCACTCGGCAGCGGGCAGCGTGATTTTTGGAAAAAGCCCCATTCGGCAAATAAATCTGAAAATCAGTTCTGACGTGGAAGAAACTTCGGGATGCGAAATTTTCACGTTGCAGAAAATATCTGGGTGCGGGTGGTGGTCGATGAGAATTTTGTCGCCCTGCGCATCAATCGCAATATTTTTCAGTCCGTCAATTCGATTCATTGTGTTGAAATCGAGGAAGAAAACGAGTTCCGCCTCTTTGATTTTTTGCTCGGCTAACTCTCTATTTTCGGTAAAAATAACAATGTCGCTGCTGCCGTCAAGCCATCGAAGAAAATTTGGAAACGGGTTTGGCACAACAACTACAACCTCTTTTTCGAGTTCTTTGAGAAACCAATACAAGCCCAATGACGAGCCAAGCGCGTCTCCGTCAGGCGAAATATGCGTGATAATAGCAATTTTATTATGTTTTTTTAGCAGTTTTTCCGACTGCGAAATTGCCTCTTCTGCAATAATTTTTGATAACATTGATATAGTGATTAATGTTTAATTATTAATGATTAATTAATTTACGATTTTAGATTGATTTATTTACGATTTTAGATTTACGATTTATGATTTGTGATTTACGATTTTAGATTTACGATTTATGATTTACGATTTTAGATTTACGATTTATGATTTACGATTTATGATTTACGATTTTAGATTTATGATTTACGATTTTAGATTTACGATTTATGATTTTAGATTTATGATTTACGATTTATGATTTTAGATTTACGATTTTAGATTTTTGATTTATGATTTACGATTTTAGATTTTTGATTTTGATTTACAATTTACAATTTAAAATTTACAATTTACAATTATGAACATTTAATCGTAAATCAAAAATCGTAAATCGTAAATTTCATTTTACATTAAATTTCCTTTCCCTTGCCGAACAATAATCGGCTCGTCATCGGTGCAATCGACTATTGTTGATGGCGTATTGTCGCCAAAGCCGCCGTCAATTACCAAATCAACCGTATCTTCGTATTTCTCAATCAGCAGTTCGGGGTCGGTTTCGTATTCCGAAATTTCGTCTGCAATTTTTACTGATGTTGTAAAAATCGGATTGCCTAACTCTTTGACAATCTGCAAGATAATATTATTGTTTGGAATTCTTATCCCGATTGTTTTTCTGTTTTTGAAATGTTTTGGAAGATTGTGGCTGCCATTGAGAATAAATGTGAAAGCCCCCGGAAAATTGCGTTTCAGCAGTTTAAAAACATTGTTGCTGACCTTCGCGTAACTGCTAATATCGCTCAAATCGTAACAAATCAACGACAGTTGCGATTTTTTCACGTCAATATTTTTAAATTTACAGACTTTCTCCACAGCGCGAGGCTGAAAAATATCGCAGCCGACAGCATAAACGGTGTCAGTCGGGTAAATCACCAAACCGCCGTTTTTGAGAATTTCAACTGCTTTTGCAATATATTTTTCGTTCGGATTATCTTGATAAATTTTAAAAAACATTTCTTTTGAAAATTAGTGTGCAAAGGTACAAAAAAAATTACGAATTGCGAATTGCGAAAAAAACGCTCGTGTCTGTTGCAAATGTGTGAGCAATAAAATTGCAAGCCTGTCCTGCACTTTCTACTTCTTATAATACCGCAAAGCCTCAGGCATACAAGATTGCAGTTGTTTAATTCTATTGGCATCTGATGGGTGAGTGCTAAAAAATTCGGGTGTTTTTGTGCCGTTTGCAGCCATTCTTTGCCAAAATGCTGGTGCTGTTTGTGGGTTATAACCTGCCATTGCCATAAGAATTAAGCCTATGCGGTCGGCTTCGAGTTCGTGTTTGCGCGAGAATGGCAGCAGTACGCCCACCTGCGCCCCAAGTCCAAAGACAGCCGCTCCAAGATTGCGTGTTTCTTGGCTTTTGTTACTCAAAGCCACGTCTAAACCAATTCCGCCAAGTTGCACTGCTACTTGCTGCGACAGCCTTTCGTTAGCGTGTTGAGCCAAAGCGTGGGCGATTTCGTGTCCAAGCACCACAGCCAAGCCGTCTTCGGTTTGAGTGTATTGCAAAATGCCTGTATAAACTACAATTTTTCCGCCAGGCATACAAAAAGCATTAACCTGAGTGCTATTCACGAGATTAAATTCCCACGAAAAATTTTTCAGTTCGGCGGACTTCCCATTTGAGCGGTAATAGGTGCTGACTGCTGCGGCAAGTCTTTGCCCAACGCGCGTTACCATTGCTTTTGCATTGGCATCATTCGATAATTGCGCCGAATGAATAAAATCGTTGTACTGCTGCAAACTGAGCGTTAGAACGGTTTGGTTTGATATAAGCGAAAGTTGTTTTCTACCTGTAAATGGCACTGTTTTGCAGGCAAACATTAGCACAGAAATCAGTAATATTGCTATTATTCTTTTCATATTTTTTTAGTAAATGAGTAAACGAAACAAACATTTACATCATATCAATTTTTATGCCAAATGTTCAATTTATTCATTTTACACTCTAAATTTTACATTTCAACCTATTCCCACTCAATAGTAGAAGGCGGCTTGGAGGTGATGTCGTAGATTATGCGGTTTACGCCTTTCACTTCGTTCACTATTCGGCGGCTGATTAGGTCAAGGGTTTCGTAGGGAATTTTCGCCCAATCGGCGGTCATTCCGTCAATCGAAGTTACGGCGCGAATGCCGAGCGCATAGTCGTAAGTGCGCGTGTCGCCCATTACGCCTACGCTTTGAATGTTCGTAAGCACGGTGAAATATTGCCAAATTTCTTTGTCCAAGCCTGCTTTGAGAATTTCCTCGCGCAAAATGGCATCGCTCTCGCGCACGATATGCAGTTTTTCGTCTGTGATGTCGCCGATGATGCGAATTGCCAAGCCTGGACCGGGGAACGGCTGCCGCCAAACGATTTCGTGCGGAATGCCCAACGCCTCGCCCAACGCCCGCGCCTCGTCTTTAAAAAGTTTGTTGAGCGGCTCCACCAACTCAAATTTCATATCTTTCGGCAAACCGCCGACATTGTGATGGCTTTTGATAGTTTGGGCAGTTTTGGTGCCGCTTTCGATAACGTCAGTGTAGAGCGTGCCTTGCGCTAAAAAGTTAAATTCGCCGAGTTTTTTTGCCTCTTCGTCAAAACAATAGATAAACTCGTTGCCGATAATTTTCCGCTTTTTTTCTGGCTCGGTAACGCCTGCAAGTTTGGAACAAAAACGCTCTTTTGCATCAATTTTCACAACATTTATTCCGAATAAATCGCCGCAGGTTTTCATCACCTGTTCGCCCTCATTTTTACGCAAAAGTCCGTGGTCGATAAACATACAAGTCAGTTGATTTCCGATTGCCCTGTGTATCAAAACCGCCACAACTGTCGAATCAACGCCGCCGCTCAAACCGCACAGAACTTTCTGATTACCAACCTGTTGCCTAATTTTTTCAATCTGCATTTCGATATAAGATTCCATTGTCCAATTCTTTTTGGCGCGGCATATTTTAAACACAAAATTTGCCAAAATATCGTTGCCAAAAACGGTGTGGCGCACTTCTGGGTGGAACTGCACGAGGTAAATTTGCCTCTCTTGGCTGAAAATTGAGGCGACAATGTTATTCTCGCTTTTTGCCGCCAAATCAAAGCCTGCGGGCAGTTCTGCAACGTGGTCGCCGTGGCTCATCCACACATCTTGATTTTGCGGCAATTTATCAAATAAGAGATTATTTGATGTTACGGAAATGTTCATTTTGCCGTACTCTTTGGTGCTGCCTTTTTCGATTTTTCCGCCGAAATGCTGCGTTGTGAGTTGCATTCCGTAGCAGATGCCAAAAATAGGCAAGCCGAGCGAAAAAATATTTTCATCGCAAAAAAATGCGTCAGATTCATAAACGCTTTTTGGTCCGCCCGAAAAGACAATTCCTTTCACATTGGGAATTTTCTTGATTTCGTCAGCCGTAATTGTGTGCGGCAGCAGTTCGGAAAACACGCCCATTTCGCGTATTCGCCTCGCTATCAGTTGATTGTATTGACTTCCAAAGTCAAGAACGAGAATTTTGTCGAAATTCATATATATTTTTGATTTTTGATTTACGATTTATGATTTTCTGATGCAGGTTTGCAGTTTTTTTATGACTATTAAACAATTAAATTTTTCATAAATTTTTATTATTCATTATTCATTTTTCATTATTCATTCTTCATTATTTTTTATGTTTTTGTCAATAAATTCAATTTTATCGACAACAAAAATGCTTACGCCGCGCCAAGGCAGAGTTGCTAAATATTCGTGATAATGCAGTTGCATTGTATTGCCGCTGTTGTGCGACAAGGTGTCGAAAACGGCTTTGTCTTCTACCGAAAACTTAAATTCTATTGACTGAATTGTGCCTGTTTTTGAGCGAAAACCGCTCTGAATTAACATTCCCTCGTAGGTTTTAAAGACGTAGCCTTTTTTGACGATGTAGTTTAATTCGCCCGCCTTTACGCCCTCGCCAAACACGAAATAGTAACGGACATAGAAAAATGCTGCCAAAGCAAGCACGATAACGATTGACGTTATTGAAATGATTTTTGTTTTTGTTTTCATTGTTTTTATATAAAAAAGATTAATCTGTAAAATTTGTCAGTCGTTTGCTAATTTCGGCTTCTGACGGCAGAAATTTTGCATATTCGGCGGGCAAATCGCGGTATTTGTTGAATGTAGCCACGCCCATCGGGTCTTTTGCAAGTTCGAGCATATATTCCACTTCTAAACGGTTTTTGTCGCGGCACACAATCACGCCAATGGTTGGGCTGTGGTGCGGTTGTTTTAACTGCTTGTTAATCAACTGCATATACATTTGTACCTGCCCAAAATCTTTTGGCTGAAATTCTCGTGCTTTGAGTTCAAAAACCACATAACAATTCAAATTCAGGTTAAAAAAGAGCAAATCTACAAAATACTCCTTTTCATCGAGCGTTAGGCGGTATTGCCTGCCAATAAAAGCGAAATTTCCACCCATTTCCTGCAAAAATTTCACAATATTTTCCACGATAGCGTTTTCGAGTGCCTTTTCAGAAAATGGCTGGTCGGGGTTGATAAGTTCTACATTATAATCGTCTAAAAACTCCCACGCAACCTGCGCTTTGAGGGTTTCTGGTACGGCAGTGTCAAAATTATTCTGCGCCAAAGCGTGATTTTCAAAATAATTGTTCTTAATTTTTTCGAGCAAATCATTTTTTGACCAACCTTTATCTTTGGTCATTTGCAGGTAAAAATATATCTGTTTCAGCGATTTGCATTTTTCGATAATAATGCAGTTTTGCACCCAACCGACTTCTGCCACTAATGGTGGCAGTTTTTCTAAGTCTGCAACCACTGGTTGCAGTTTGGGAATTTCTGCCACCGTGGGGGCAGAATTTGATTGCTTGATAATTTCTGCACCCGCTGGGTGCAGAATTATGTTAGTTGGAAATTCTGCCACCACGGTGGCATAATTATAACTTATTGATTTTGTGGCAGTTGGTAATTCTGCAACCACGGTTGCAGAATTTAAAAGTTCGGCGTAAAACTCATAAAATGTCTTCATTCGCCAAATATTACGCGCAGAAAAACCGCGAACGCCCGGAAATTCGGTTTGCAAATCTTTTGAGAGTTGTTCTACAACCGACTGTCCCCAGCCGCCTGATTTCATTTTTTTGCTTACCGCTTTGCCGATGTCCCAATAGAGTAACAAGGTTTGTTTGCTTACGGACATAAGCATTTCGTAGCGTGCCGATTGAATTTTTGCAAGTATTTCCTGCAAAAAATCTCGATATTCAACCGCCAACACCGAATTAACGTTCTCCAATTTGTTATTTTCCATTGCTCATTTTTTTTGCAAAGTTACGGTTTTATATTTTTTGTTCAAAATATTTTGAACTTTGGTAAAGTTGATATTTGTAATTTCTATTGAAAATCAATAGTATATCCAAATGAGTGTCGGTTTTTTGCTAATTTTCAATTTTTTATCTAAATAGGTCATAGTAGCATCGTCAGTAACTGGGCAACCAAAACTCCAACCCATCGGTAAATGGGCAGGATAAATTTCGGTTTCAGGGACAGGCGTGTGTGAATGCAGCACAATTTCTCGTTTTAAGGCATTATTATTTGTTTTTTCTAAGCCGTGCATTAAATAAAGTACATTGATGCCGTATTTTATGTAAGAGCGTGCGCCTGTTTTGTATTTTCCGAGCGAGGTCAGCAAACTCCCTTCTGTATTACTGAAAACAGGTTGTTCTCCTGTACTTTGATTGTCGTCTTTTCCACAACCGTGTGCGCACAGGGCTTTCCGTTCTATCTTGTTATCGTTGAAATTCCAAATAAACATTCGGTATTTTCCCGAATGAATTTTCATATCAATTAA
>JAISKN010000168.1 GCA_031260925.1 Prevotellaceae bacterium
CGATAAACGACATTCCGATAAATGTTACAAGTTTTTTGTGCAATTTCAGTTTTGAAAGCGCAAACCACGAAAAAATCGCGCCCAGCAACATTCCGAAAAATTCAAACCATTTGAGCGAAGCCGTATTAAGCGTGTCGAAATGCAGAATTGCGCCTGTAAATGTGTTTTGCAAAAGCGTTTTTGTGGTGAGCAAAATGCCCATTAACAAAAATACGAGCAACAGATTAATCAGATTTTTTGACTTAAAAGCGTCAATTTCTAAAAACGGGTGGCGCACATTAAACATTCTTCCGATACTGAATGCCAATGATAATGAGGCAACACCGAGTGCCGCACGAATATACGCCGAATTTAACCAGTTGAGTTGATTGCCGTACTGCACCGCAAAAATCAGCGAGAGAATAAATATACTCCACAGCACCATTCCCAGCCAATCAACGCCATAGAGCGGCATTTTCGGCATCGGGCGGAAAGGGCGCATCAGCGTGTATGCGCACAGAATTACTATCAGCAACAAACCAATGGCTGCGAGGTGTACATATCGCCAATTATAGTAGAAAATAATGTAGGTGCTTGCAATGTCGAAAACGTGAATTACGCCAAGCACCACGAAAAACACCAGCGAGAGAAACACCGCGTAATTGTGCGTTGGTGCGACTTTTGGCAGCACAGACGAAAAACACTCAAAAGTGCCGAACAGTCGCGCAAATCCCGCCACGAAACAGAGCAACACCAGCAAAGGCGTTGAATGAACGTGCGGCACAATGAGGTTGCAGCCAATCAAAATAAGTGCAGCCGCTATCAAACAAGTGCGGTTGGTAAAACGGAATTTCAGTCGAAACGCCACAGGAAAATACATCGTCAAGCCAATCAGCAGGGCGTGGCTCATCATTTTTACGTCATTCGGCGTAATGGCGAGGCTGCCCTCCATCTGGCTCATTGCCGTGAAATACATACCGTTGGAAAATTGGAAACACGCCAAAAACAGCATATAAATCCAAAAACGGCAGCCATCAGGCACAAAGTCTTTGAAAGACATAAAACGGAAGGGTTGGTCTTGTTGTTGCATATAATAATTTGTCTGAACTTTTATTTTTTGATTTGTGTAAGCATAAATTACTTCTTTTACTTCCAATTATTCACTGCATTGATAATATAATCGCAATATTCCTGTTCAGTCATTCCCGCGCCTCGCAGTCCATTTGGGTGATAAGTGTCTATCAATAATTTATCTTTGAATTGATAAACAGGTATCCATTCTTGAATTTTTTTCTTTGCCGCAAAATAATCAGAATCAAAAAATCCAAATGTACTGCAAAAAACCAAAACATCAGGATTAATAATTTCTATCTGCTCGTGCAATAAATCGTGATATTTTTTATAGAAATTCTTGATTTCTTTTTCGTTTGCTGTTGCACCACCCGCATATTTTTTGACGTTAATTTGAGCAATGTTCGGCATATATTTTAAAATTTCGGTTGCGTTGCCATTTATATCAGGTATATCTTGCCAATTCTTTTTCTCAAAAATGCCATAAGTGGCATACGCAATCGGTCGCCAAGTATTGCCCCAAAGTGCATTAATCCTATTCGGGTCATCGCTATTTAACTCAATAAGATTATCTCTCATATCTTCAAGAGAATTGTCTGTGCTGTTCGCTTCTTTCAGAATGTAAAGAATTTTTACAGGCGCACTCAAATACGCCTCAACGTTCAAAATGCCGTCGCGAACATATTGCATTTGCTCGCCGAGTTCCGCATTAAAAGGAAGTTCTACTGCTTTTTCAAATCTGTCTAACTGTTCCTCAATTTGTTTTTTTAATATTTCTTTTCCCATATTTTTTTATTTACTTAAATTCTACAAATTCTACAAAATGTTCATAATTAACATTCAAATTTACATCTAAATAATTGATTTGCAATATATCAGGAAAACTCCAATCGGTATGGTCGTACAAATCGTGAATTGCCTGCGATATGAAATGTTCATCAAACTGTCCCTTAAACCAATGGTCTGTGTTCCAATTCTGTTCCCTGTTGAGATATAAAATTTCCGTTTCATCGGGACTTTCTCTGTAAATTGAAAATGAAAGATTTACAGAATTATTTAACTCTTCCGACAAAACTCCATATATTTCGTTCACAGAGTCAAGAGTAATCTCACCTTCATAGTCCTGCTCGAAAACGAATGGAATAACCCGCGCCTCAATCATAAAATCGTGCAAAAAATGGTCGTTGTTTTCAATGCGCTGCAACAATGTATAATACAACGTACTGGCTTCTGCTTTAAACTTCTCAAAACATTCAATCAGTTTAGCATCAAGTTGCAGCAATTTTTCTTTGTTTTCGGGTGTCCATTCAAATGCGTTGTTTAACTTCCAGCACCGAACTCTCAAAGCCGCTTCGAGTTCCTCTTCATCGCGATTTTTGTAATTGCCGGCGCGAACTGCGATTTTTTCCAAATCCTCAACCGAATACGTTTCGTACAGTTCTTTGAGTTTCATCATTTTTTCAATATTTTTCTGCATAATCAATAATTTTTAGAATTACATTGCCGAAGGGTATTAACGCCAAATTTCCGTCTGAACTGTGATTTTAGAATGATTTTTTTGATTAATGTGATTAAGAAATACGATTTTAAAAATTTGTAAACTTTAAAGAACACCATAATTTCTGCAACCGCAAGGGCTGAAAGCCCGCCAAGCATTAGCGTAGGGCAACGCCCTACGAATTTGATACGCAACTAAACCTTTCGGAGCGAAGCCCCAAAAGCAATCAGCATCAATCCCACAAATATCGTTCATCATATTCAATATTATATTTTTTCAAAAACGCCACCAATTCCGCTTGAAATGTCCGTTTTTTGTGGTGTTCCGCTTGATTTTTAATATACTCAACTACCACATCTATCTCTGACGGATTGACCGAAAAAATACCGTAACCGTCTTGCCAATAGAATTTTGAATATCGCTCGC
>JAISKN010000177.1 GCA_031260925.1 Prevotellaceae bacterium
GACAAAAACGTGTATAATTGGGGCTACGACCCGAAAAACTACAACGTACCCGAAGGCAGTTACTCCACCGACCCCGCAAACCCCTATTCGCGCATTATTGAGTTCAAAAAAATGGTGCAAACGCTGCATCAGAACGGTATTCGCGTGATTATGGACGTGGTTTATAATCATACTTTTGTGGGCGAAACCTCACATCTTAATCTTTTAGTTCCAAAATATTTTTACCGATTTAACGAAGACGGCACTTGGAGCAACGCCTCTGGCTGCGGCAACGAAACCGCCTCCGAACGCGCTATGGTGCGCCGTTTTATCGTGGAAAGCGTAAAATATTGGGTGAAAGAGTATCATATTGACGGCTTTCGTTTCGATTTAATGGGCATTCACGACATCGAAACAATGAATATTATCCGCGCCGCGCTCGACGACATCGACCCGACAATCTCCATTCACGGCGAGGGTTGGACTGCCGCCGGCTCGCCGCTTGCAGAGGATTTGCGCGCTTTCAAACAGTATGCGCAGAAATTTTACCCGACAGGAGTTTTCAGCGATGATATTCGCGATGCAATTCGCGGAAATTGGACAGAGGGCGACAAGGGCGGTTTTGTTGCTGGCAACGGCTACGAAGAGAGCATCAAATTTGGCGTTGTCGGCGCAACGGCGCACCCGCAAGTCAATCTCGCTGACGTTTGCCATTCGAGCGCGGCTTATGCGCAATCTGCCTGTCAGACAATCAATTACGCCTCTTGCCACGATGACCCCTGCTTTACCGACAAAATGCGCGCTGTGCTGCCAAATGCCGCAGAAAGCGAACTTTTGGACATCGACAAACTTGCGCAGACAATAGTGCTGACATCGCAGGGCGTACCGTTTATTTTTGCAGGCGAGGAGATTTTTAGAAATAAAAAAGGCGTGCATAATTCCTACAATTCGCCCGACAGCATCAATTTAATTGATTGGAGTTACAAGGCAAAATATCGCGATTTGTTCGATTATTACAGGGGTTTGATAGAACTTCGCAAAGCGCACCCCGCTTTCAGAATGACCTCGGCAAGTCAAATTCAGGACAACCTCAAATTCCTTGAAACCGCGCCCAATATCGTGGCATACACTATCAACAACCACGCCAACAACGATATGTGGAAAACCATTCTGGTAATCTACAACGGCAACCGCACCGCCGCCGATTTCGCCCTGCCCGAAGGCACTTGGACTGCGGTTTGCCTCAATGGAAAAATCAACCTGCAAGGCATTGAAACGTTGTCGGGCAATGTAAAAATTTCGGGGTCGAGTGCGGGAGTGTTTTGGTGTAATTGAAAAAATAACTAATGTTATATTTTCTTTGCGGCTTTCCGTCTTCGCGCCTTTGCGTTAAGAAATATATTTTTTGAACGCAAAGACGCGAAGGCACAAAGACGCAAAGTATTACGTTAATAATTTTATTACACTTATTCTGCACCAAAACATCGTTATTTTTTAAAATAGTGTATATTTGTGAAAATGTTTTTTTATTTATGATATTAAATTTTTGCAAAAAAATATTTACCTTTGCACTTTCAAATACATTAACTTTTAAACTTTTTTACTATGAAAAAACTTTTTACTTCTCGTTTTGTTCTCGCTTGTGTGGGAACGATGATGTTTATTGGTGTTCAGGCACAGCCTGCTGTTTCTGCACCAACGCCTCCTGTTCGCGATGCGAATAATGTGGTTTCTGTTTTCAGCGGCGCGTATGAAAACCTCGCTGGTGTTAATTTCCGTCCTGAGTGGGGACAAACAACAGCATTCCAAATGGTCAGTATTGCTGATGATGATGTTTTGGAATATTCTAATCTGAATTACGAAGGAATTGAATTATTTGCTGACCAATGCGTTACCGATATGACATTTCTTCATATTGACGTTTGGACAGCGGCGGTGGCTACTTTGGGCTTTTCGCCAATTAATCGCATTCCGCAACAAGAGCAACCATACTCTTTGGCTTTGACTGGCGGCGTATGGGATTCTTTTGACATTCCTCTGTCTTTTTTTAACCCTGCGACTTTAAAATTCAATTCAATCTATCAGTTTAAAATAGACGGCGGCACAAATCAAACAATTTATGTGGACAACATCTATTTTTACAATGCTTTGGCTGCTGATAATGAGGCACCAACCGATTTTACAGCCGCAGCAGGCGCAGTAACTAAAAACAGCATTGAATTATTGCTGAGTGCTACCGACAATTCCGGTGCAGTATTTTTTGATGTTACATCAGGTGGAACAACATTTACAACGGGCTACTATTCGGGTGAGCAGTTGTCATATATTGTTAAAAATCTGGAAGATGCAACGCCGTATTCTTTCTCCATCACAGTACGCGACCGTGCAGGCAATGCTATCGCCGCTGCTCAAACAGTTAGTGAAACCACTTTGCAAGACGGACTTGCAAAACCGATGGTTGCCGCACCAGCACCAGAACAAGATGCTGCTAACGTGATTTCTATTTACAGCGACACTTATACAACTTCTATCTGGTATAATATTGCTGGCTGGGGAGGAACAACAAATCATTCTACACGCACAATAGGCAGTGAAAATATGCTGAAATTGGAAGATTTCAATTATCTTGGTATTGAACTTAATGGGAATACAGCAATTCCTGATTGCAGCGAAATGACTTACCTTCACGTTGATGTTTGGACACCGAATGGCGATTTATTCAAAATTACGCCGATTGGCGGCGGCGAGACTTTGGTTGCCTGTGAGCCGATAGTTGCTGAAAGTTGGAATTCCTATGATATTCCTGTAACTGCATTTACTGCTGTTGATTTGGCTAATATTATTCAGATTAAAATGGTAGGAAATGAAGTAGCAGATGCTCAGTTTGGAAATGTTTATTATGTAGATAATATCTATTTTTGGAAAGAAACAACAGAGGGCATCAACCAAAATGCAATCAATAATGTAAATATTTTCTCCAATAACGGTATTTTGTATATTCAACAGGCAGAAAATAAATCTGTTAATATTTACAACATAGTAGGTACAAAAGTTTATAGCGCAATCGGCAGCGATTTTGCAATTTCGCTTGAACAGGGTGCATATATTGTAAATATCGGCGGACAAAACCTTAAAGTTTTGGTAAAATAAATTGCTGTAAAGCGGAATAAATAATTTTTTAGCGTAACACGTTTCAAAAACGTGTTACCTTTTTTCTAAATTTTGTTTGAGCGGCGGATAAATTTTTATTAGTTTAAGCGAGATATAAATGCTTATATTTCGCTTAAACTATATATTTTATACGAGTTTAAGCGAATTATATAATAATATATTTTGCTCAAACAAATATTTTTTATACCTTTGCAGCCGTTTTTCAAACAATATGATTAAATCTGTACTAAAATATGTTTCAGTTGCTTTTCTGCTAATGATTTACATTAACAGAGGGCTTTTTGTGTCGCCTGATGAAATGGGCAGCAACCCGCACGAAATCAACAGTATTATTGAACTTTTGGCAGAACTTATTACAGGACAATCAAACAATACTGACGAAGACGGCGACACGCAGGAAACTTGCAATTCAGTTAAAATGGTGCAGCCATTTATAGTGCAACAGTTTTCGCAATCATTGGAATTATTAAATAAAATTCCGCAAAAAACCGAAAAAATATCCTTCCCTATAAACGAAAATCTACCTAAATCGCTTGTTTTAGGGCAAATAGACCATCCTCCAAAATGTTAATGAAGGGAACTTCTAATAATTGGCAAAAAAATCAAAAGTAGGTGTCATTGCGGGCTTGACCCGCAATC
>JAISKN010000206.1 GCA_031260925.1 Prevotellaceae bacterium
CGCATCACGCGGCATTTTCACTTATCTCGTTGGGTCAAAATTTGGTGATTTTTAGAAACAAGAATAAAAGCAAAAACGCTTTCTTTTAATATTTTAAAAATGTGCGTATTTTATTACGCATTTTATTTATTTCATAAGCAAAAAATGTTTAAAAAATTTCGGTACAAAAGTATAAATAAAAAATGTATTAACAAAATTTATTTTTTGAACTTTTTGTCTGAACTTTGATTTTAATATGATTTTATTGATTAATGTGGATTTCTAAAAATTAAACTTTTCAATATGCAAGATAAAAAGAACATATCGTGTCATTGCGGTTCTGAATCAAGTTCAGAATGACAACCCGCAATCGCTCGCAAGTATTTTTCAATCGATTGCGGGTCAAGCCCGCAATGACACCTGCTTTTGATTTTTTGTCAATTATTGCTCCCTAATATAATAAAAACAAAATCCTGTTAATTCTTTAATTCTGAAAATCCTGTTTCAGACATTTTTCAATAATTAAACCCGCTTTTGCCTAAAAACTCGCGCAGCAGCGAGGTGCGCGGAATGTCGTATTCGGGTATTGGGCAAAAATATTTTAAAAATTTGAGCAGGCGGTGCGTTTCGGTGTATTCTTCGGAATATTGCGGCACTTCCTCCAAAATCGGCTCGGCGTGTTTGCGCAGCACGCTGAGTTCAAATATCAGCGCGGAATTGAACATTACATCGGCGTTTTCCTGATACGGAAATATCCATTTGTCCTCGCCGCGCCGCACGTTTCCCCACATTTTGAGCGTGTCGAGGGCGGAATAGTGCCGAAATTTGTAGTCGCGCACAATGCGCCGCAAAAGGCGCGTGTCGGTGGTCGAAATCCAATTATGGTTGTCGAGCGAAATTGTCGTCAGGCACGACACATAAACCTTAAACGCGGCATCGGGCGAAATGCTCTGCGAAATCATAGGATTGAGCGCGTGAATGCCCTCGATTAAAAGCACATCGTGTTCGCCCAACTGCAAAAAATTACCCTTAAAATAACGCTTGCCGTCTTCAAAATTATAGAACGGCACTTCTACCTTTTCGCCGTTGAAAAGTTGCTGCACCTGTTGGTTAAACAGTTGTAAATCAACGGCATTGATATGTTCAAAATCGTACTCGCCATTTTCATCGAGCGGCGTGTCGGTGCGGTTTACAAAATAGTTGTCCATAGAAAGCACAATCGGTTTGATGCCCGCCACCATAAGTTGAATGGAAAGGCGTTTGCTAAACGTGGTTTTGCCGGACGAACTCGGACCCGAAACCAGCACGATTTTGCTTTTCCGCTGCCTGATTTCGTCAGCAATGTCGGCAATGCGTTTTTCGTGCAACGCCTCAGCCACTTTTATCAAGTCAGACAAACTTTCATCGCGCTTATTCTGCTCGTTTTGTCTGCTGCGTTGCTCTTCTTTATTAACATTTGTGTCGATTTTGCTGTGGTTGTCCTGCCTGTATTTTTGGTTAAATTCGCCAACATTGCGCAAACTCAAAAGATTGTTCCAGTCGGTAAATTCGTCAAAAATCTCAAAAAGTTTTGTCTGTTCCTCAAATTTGGCTAAATTGTTCGGATTTTCGCGGTCTGGAACGCGCAGCAAAATGCCGTTTTTATATTCCTGCAAATCAAAATTTTTCACAAAACCTGTGGAAATCGCCAAAACGCTGCTGTAATAATCGTAAAAACCGTTAATTTCAAAATATCTTGCGTAGGAAATTCCAAGCACTTCGAGCAGCGAAACCACATCGCAGTTGCCTTGCTGTTTGAAAATATCAATCACTTTTCTGTGCAAATCTTCGCGGCAAACTATCGGCAAATTTTCGGCGATAATCTCCTGCATACGTTTTTTTATCTGCGCAATTTTCTGATTATCAACTCTTTGACCGCGACCGTTGAGCGTGCAGTAATAGCCGTGTCCAATCGGGTGTTCGATGCGCAAAACATCATTTTTGTCCAAATCAAACACCGCTTTCGCCAAAATCATACTGATTGTGCGCAGATAGACCCGAAAACCAGACGGCGAACTTGCATCAATAAATTCAATGGTTTTTGGCTTGTAAATCAAAAAGTTAAGGTCTTCAACCTTGTAATTTACACGCGCCGCCATAAGTTGATACGGCAGTTTTATATTCAGTTGCTGATAAATTTCCAAAAGCGAAATGCCGATTGGAAATTCGTTCTCCTGCTCATCTTTTGGAAGATTTTTGCAGATAATTTTTACCGTTTTTTGCATAAAAAAATGAATGGATTTTTTGTGCGCAAAAATACAAAAAAAATGTGTAACTTTGCACGCAAGATTTTTTATTCAAAGATTTTGCCTAAAAATGTTATATTTTCTTTGCGGCTTTCCGTCTTCGCGCCTTTGCGTTAAGAAATATATTTTTTGAACGCAAAGACGCGAAGGCACAAAGACGCAAAGATTACATATAATAATGCTAATTACGAGTAGAAAATCAATATATTGAAAAATAAAAACCTGATTTACACCTGATTTTTCAAACAAAACAACCTGAGTAACCAAAAAAATAACACACACAATAAACCTGATTACCTGATTAAAAAGGCAAAAAATTAGGTAATCAGGTCAGGTTAGGGAAAAATTACCAGTTACTTAGGTTGTTTTGTAAAGCAAATCAGGTAAAAATCAGGTTTAAATAGCAATCTGAATAATTTTAATCCAAATAATAAAATAAAAATTTATAAAAAACGTTTATAACATCAGACTTTCAGACTTACAAATTTTAAACAAATAAAAAATATATCAACAAAATTAACACAATGTGCATAATTCACAAAAAAATATGTTAATTCTGCAAATCTTGTTAATCCTGTAAAAAAAATTATTAAATAGATGAAAAAAACTTTAATAATATTCTCTGTTGCGCTGATGTTTTGCGCGTGCCAAAAAGATTTTTCTTTGTGGAGAGAAAAAAATGAAGAATGGCTCAAAGACAAAGTTAGTTATATAAACAATTTGCCTGACAGCATCGAAAGCGGAGTATCTGCTTCGGGCTTGCAATACGAGATTTTTCATCGCGGCTTTGGCGAAGTGCCGAAATCTACCTCGTATGTAACTGTCAAATACACAGGCTGGTTGATTGACAGCACTCAGTTTGAGACTTCAACAGGAACAACATTTATTGTTGGCAACGTGATTAAAGGCTGGCAGGAAATACTTTGCAAATCGCACAAAAATGCGCATTTTAAAATTCATGTGCCGTATGATTTGGCGTATGGAAAAGACGGCTCAAAGTCGAATAATCATTTTCGCATTCCGCCCTATTCAACGCTGATTTTCGATATTGAAATATTGGAAGTTTATCAAAATTCGCCTGCTGATTTGAATTAATAATGCAATGTGGGTTGAATTTTTTATAAAAAACCACAGAGGACAAGAGTTACACAGAGAAAAATTTTAATTTTTCTACTCTGTGGTCTCAAAAAACATAAAATAGAATGAGTAATAATAAAAACACACACAGCATTTTTTAATAAAAAAAGAACACGGAGAAAATTTTATAAATAAAATTAAAGGAAACTCTGTGAACTCTGTGTTCTCTGTGGTTAAAAAAATAATAAATAATAAAAAACAATGAAAAAACTTATATTAATTTCTTTTTTAACGCTTTTTTGCACCGTTATCTCGGCGCAACGGCTCGGTTTTATCGGCGGTTATCAACTGACAACGCCTTTCCCGTTTTCATATAATATCTACAATGAGCAAGACGTGAATTTTAATGCGGCATCAGGGTCGGGCTTTCACGTTGGCGGCTATTTTGATTGGAACATCAAAAGCGGTTATGGACTTGATGCTCAGATACTTTACTCAATGCGCACCACAAAATTCAACCTGCATTATCTTTCGGACACAACAACGATTTTTCGCAGAAATATTTTCAGTCTTGAAGTTCCAATTCATTTTTTCTTGAATTTTCCAATAAAAAAAGGTTGGACTTTGTCGCCGTACATTGGTCCTTCGCTCACAATCGGCTTGCACGGAAAAGATATTGCGTGGGAAAATACAGACAGGGAAAAGCCCGTTGATTATCAGACTTCAGACCTCTTTGACAAAGACAATGGCAGACTAATGCGTTTTGAACTTGCGGGACAAATCGGTTTGACGGCAAAATACCGCAATTACGCCATTCGCACAGGCTACTCAATGAGTTTGACAAATCTTGCAAACCAAAAATTTAACTGGACTTTGCCGTTGCCTTCAAAGCAAAAAAATTATCTTTTTAACGGAGTGTTTTCGCTTTCGTTTATTTATGTTTTCGATTTAAGAAAATGATTTTTTTTTGAAATAAGAACTAAAAAACAGGAGTTAAGAACTAAAAACTAAAAACTAATAACTAAAAATTTTAAAAACTAACTTCTTATTTCTTAACTTCTTATTTCTTAACTCCTATTTTCTAACTTCTAAATAATTACAATAATGAATAACGTAGTAAAAATTAAACAGGAACAAGCCCTGACTTTTAGAGTTACAGGCTTGATACTCAGAATATTATTTGGTTCGGTGTTTGTTTTTTCGGGCTTTGTAAAAGCAATCGACCCGCTCGGCACAGCGTACAAAATGCAGGACTATTTGCACGCAATGGGCTTGCTGCAATTTGACGATTTAACGCTTGTTTGCAGCATTTTGATGATTGCACTCGAATTTACAATCGGACTTACACTGATTTCGGGCATAAAACTCAAGTTTTTTTCTTGGTCGGCATTGCTTTTTATGCTTTTTATGACACCGCTAACTCTTTGGATTTGGCTTAAAAACCCTGTTTCAGACTGCGGCTGTTTCGGCGATTTTTTGATAATTTCAAACGCTGCAACTTTTTGGAAAAATATTGTGCTTTTGCTAATGATAATTTGCATTTTATATTGCGAAAAATATTATCGACAGTATCTTTCACCGCTGCCTTCGTGGCTGATTTCCGCATCGTTTTTCGTGTTTTCGGTTTGTATTTCGGTTTATTGCATTGCGCATTTGCCAATGTTCGATTTCCGCCCTTTCAAAATCGGCAACAATATTACAGAACAGATGCAAATACCGCCAGATAAACCAAAAGACGAATGGAAAATTACATTGATTTACGAAAAAGAGGGCGTTCAAAAAGAGTTTTCGCTTGCCGATTGCCCGTATAATGACAGCACTTGGACTTATATTTCGCAAAAATCAGATTTAATCAAAAAAGGCTACGAGCCGCCGATTCACGATTTTATCATAGATTCGCCAGATGACGGCGACATTACCTACGAAGTTCTCGAAGACACAAATTTTGTTTTTCTTTTCATAATGTATGATTTGAACAAAACTTGCACAAGTACGCTTGCCGAACTTAATACTTTGTATAACAAATTGAATGACAGAGATTTGCGTGTGATTGCGCTCACCTCTTCGCTTGAAAGCGATGTTGAAGAATTTAGAGCAAAATATGGTATTGAGTATGAATTTTGCTTTGTTGATGCTATTCCGCTGAAAACCGCCATTCGTGCCAACCCCGGCGTAATAGTGATAAAATCAGGCACTGTCATTGACAAATGGAATGCCACCGACACCAAAAAAGATTTTAAAAAATTTGAGAAAAAGTTTTTTTGATTGTTGATTAGCACGCAGATAACACAGATAAACCGCAGATTATAAATAAATTATAATTTGCGGTTTATATATATGGTATAAAATGAAGTAACTTGTCATTCCTGCGCGGGAATGACGCAAGACTTTGATTTTTTTCTATTGACCCAATAAGATTGTAAGAAGATTGTCAAGATTTATTATTATCTTGACAATCTTTTTAATCTTAATAAAATCAAGGTTCAAAAAATCACTTTACCACTATCAAAAAGTAATTTTTCTTTCCTTTTTGAAATAATAAATACTTGTTATTCAGTAATTTATCTTCAAAAATTGGGTCATTGACATTGGTAAATTTTTCTTTGTTCAAACTCAATCCATTTTGCTGAATGGTTTTGCGAGCCTCGCCTTTTGAGGGAAAAATCGAGGTGGTTTCTGCCAAAAGCGAGAGTGGTGGAATACCGTTTTTTAGCAGGTTTCTGTCGATTTCAAACTGCGGAACGCCCTCGAAAACGGAGAGCAGCGTTTGTTCGTCAATTTTGTGCAGTACTTCCGAAGTGGAGTTGCCGAAAAGTATTTCCGATGCCTCAACAGCCGCGTTGTAATCGCTTTCGGAATGTACCATTATCGTAACTTCCTTTGCCAAACGCTTTTGCAGCAAACGCAAATGCGGTGCGGTTTTATGCTCGGCAATCAGACTTTCGACTTCGTTTTGCGGCATCTCCGTAAAAATTTTGATATAACGTTCCGCATCGTTGTCGGCGGTGTTGAGCCAAAACTGATAAAACTTGTACGGCGATGTGTATTCTGCTGATAACCAAACGTTTCCGCTCTCGGTTTTGCCGAATTTTGTGCCGTCTGCTTTGGTTATCAGCGGACAAGTTAGCGCAAACGCCTCGCCATTTTCGGTGCGGCGAATTAACTCCGTGCCTGTGGTGATATTGCCCCATTGGTCAGAGCCGCCCATCTGCAATTTGCAGCCTTTTTCGCGGTAAAGATGCAGATAATCAAAGCCTTGCAGCAGTTGATATGTAAATTCGGTAAAGGACATTCCCGCCGAAAATTCGCCGTTCAGCCGTTTTTTTACAGAATCTTTGCTCATCATATAATTTACCGTGATATGCTTGCCGATATTGCGCGCAAAATCAAGAAAAGTAACATCTTTTGTCCAATCGTAATTATTTACAAGTTCGGCAGCATTTGGCGTATTATCGTTGAAATTCAAGAACTTACGCAACTGATTTTTGATGCTTTCCTGATTGTGCCGCAGCGTTTTTTCGTCAAGCAGATTGCGCTCGTCAGACTTGCCCGAAGGGTCGCCAATCATACCTGTTGCGCCGCCCACAACTACAATCGGCTTGTGTCCGCAACGCTGAAAATGTTTGAGCATCATCACCGAGCAAAGATGCCCGATATGCAGCGAGTCAGCAGTCGGGTCAATGCCAACATAAGCAGTCGTCATCTCTTTCTGCAACTGCTCTTCGGTGTTCGGCATCATATCGTGAATCATTCCACGCCATTTTAATTCTTCTACAAAATTCATTTTTAATTATGCTAAAATATTTTTAAATGTTTCGTTTTCAGTTCCAAAATACAATTCAAAAACTAAGTCGTCAATCTCTGTTTTTAGTTTTGCCTGTTCGTCAAAATCTATTGCTTCAAGATTTTTGAGTTCTTGTAATGTAACTCCTTCTCTGTTGAAAATCAAGCCGTTATCATAATATTTTTCAGCAATAAGGTTTTTTACAAAGTCCGCTTTTTCTTTGATTGGCAGTTTGTAATCCGTATTATTAAATGTTACAACAAGATTTTTGCCGACAACTTCTACTTTATCAAAACGTTGTATCATCATATCTTTGAAATTAACCAAATTGTCCAAAGTTCTGCCTTCTACTTTTATTAAAAGATATTCTATTTGTTTGATAATTAATTCTTTAATGTGTTTGTTTTTCTCTGTAATTTTTGGAACTCTGATATATTGTTTTATTGATTTAATACCAACAGTCAAATCCTGTTCGTTTTCAATATGCAAGTATAAATTTAGAAGTTTTGACGAAATTTTTGAGTTTAAAATTGCCAATAAATAGAGCATTTCGGACTTGCAATCAGACGAAATTAAAACATTATTGTAATCAATCATAATTTGGTTTCCCGAAAATCTGAATTTATCATAATTCATATATTTCCAAAGAATTTTGTATTTTTTTTCATAAACTTTCATTCCTTGACTTCCGTGCGGCAGATTAAGCAGTGATTTTGCAATTCTGTATTCTGTAATTTGTGTTTCAATTTTATGTTTTTGAATTTTAGGAATATACAAAAATTTATCCCATTTCCCGCTATCAATTCTGTTTGTGATTTTATCTTTGGGATATTTTAATCCTCTGTCAAAATAAAATTTTTTACCAAAGTTTTCTTTCGATAATTCGTGATTATAGTAAATTTCTGTACTTTGCGAATTTTCAAAGTATTTTTGGCAAAACAAATTTTCTGTATCTGAATTGGTAAAAAATTTCCAATTCATAACTTTTTCTAATAACTCAGTTTGTAAAATTGTTTTTGTTTCTTTGGTCTTTGTTTGCAAATAATCTTCAATATTCAAATTTTCGTCTCCATTATATGTTTGATAATTAACAATTTTCACTGTATTATTTTTTGAAG
>JAISKN010000221.1 GCA_031260925.1 Prevotellaceae bacterium
TCCACTTCCTTTAACTCCTGCCGAATGAATAGGCGGGTCTAATAAAAGCATTTTAGGATTTATTGTTACAATCCCGCTACTATAACCATAAAGCCCATAATTACCAGAAGGAGTAATATTAACCCTTCCATCTGATTTAACTTCCAGTTGCCCGAAAGCAACTTCGCTTACGCATAATGCGCAAAATAATAATAAAAACGCTTTTTTCATTGTTTAATTAGTTTTTTAGTTAGAAAATAGATTAAATTATTTTTTGTAACTCAAAAACCATTCTTTTTATTTTGCATTTGGTATTGAGATGCAAAGGTATAAAAAAGTTTTTAAATCACGCAACAAAGTTATTTTTAAAAAAAAATAGTTCCAACAGCGTTTTTTGCAGAATTGATGTTATTTTTGCAGAAAAAAATACTAATTTTGCATAATTATTAATTTTGATATTTTTTCAATTTAAAAAAATAAAAAAAATGAACAATCTACAAACTCAAGTAGTCGCAAAAATCAAACGTTTGCGGCACGAAAAAGGAATTTCACAAGTACAAATGGCTGATTTTTTGAATGTTGATAAATCAGTTTATGCCCGTTTGGAACTTGGACAAATAGATAATTGGGCTAAATACTTGGAAAATATTTTGAATATTTTTGAAATAAGCCCAGATAAATTTTTTGAAGACATCGGCAGTAATATAGTAATCAATAATAATAATTCTCACGGTGGAAACGGCAATGTTGTGCATTTATATGCCGAAAATAGAGAAATATACGAAAAACTTCTTGCTGCAAAAGATGAGCAGATTGCATATTTAAAAGCGGAGTTGCAAAATAAGTATAGATAACGGCATTTTTATAATAACTCTGGATTGCTTCGGATTGCTTCGGAATACCTCGCAATGACGACCTCGCAATGACGGCAGCCGTATAAGCAATGGGAGTACGTCATTGCGAGAATTTTAAGCGAAATGAAATGTAGCGAAAAATTCGAAGCAATCCAGAAAATCTATATTAATTTAACAATCCCGAAAATCTATATTTTGGGAAATAAAAAACCTGATTTATACCTGATTTTCTTTACTAAACAACCTGAATAACAAAAAAATATGTTAATTCTGTAAATCTTGTTAATCCTGTAAAAAATTATAAAAATATGAAAATTTCCATTGTTCAAAATAAAATTGAATGGGGTTTCAGGGAGAAAAACTTGACCTCGTTTGAAAAATTTGCGAAAGAATGTTACGGTAAAACCGATTTGCTGGTTTTGCCTGAAATGTTTTCGACAGGCTTTGCCGTAAATTCACCCGAACTTTCGGAAAGCATTGACGGCGAGGCTATTACGGCGGTAAAAACTTGGGCAAAAGAGGGAAATTTTGCCGTTGTGGGCAGCATTATGGCGAAAGAAAAACAGGGCGAAAATTACAAATATTTCAACCGCAGTTTTTTTTGCCAGCCAGACGGAAAAATTGATTTTGCCGACAAGCGACACCTTTTTATCGGCGATGAACAGAAATTTTTTACCGCAGGCAACAAAATTCTCACTGTTGAATATCTTGGCGTAAAATTCAGATTATTAGTCTGTTACGATTTGCGCTTCCCTGTTTGGAGCAGATTTACAGATGAAAATCCCTACGATGTTTTGATTTACTGCGCTAACTGGCCCCGCGACAGAATTGATGCTTGGGATACTCTGCTTTTGGCGCGGGCAGTTGAAAATCAGGCTTTTGTCTGCGCTGCAAATGCGGTCGGCAAAGACAGTTATAACGTTCATCACAACGGACATTCGTGCATTATTGCGCCGCGCGGTGAAAAACTGCTCTCGTTTGAAGATGACGAAATCGGCGTGAAAACCATTGAAATCGACCTCAATTATCAGAAAAAAATACGGGAAAAGTTTCCGTTTTTGAAAAATGGGGATAAGTTTGAAATTGTCCAAAAGCACGCAGATGACACAGATTAAACAGATTTACGCAGATTTTTTTACTAAAAATAAATGGGATTGTTAAATTAATATAGTTTTTTCTGGATTGCTTCGCATTTTTCGCTACATTTCATTTCGCTTAAAATTCTCGCAATGACGTACTACCTTTGCTTAAACGACTTCCGTCATTGCGAGGTATTTCCGAAGCAATCCAGAAATAAAATCAATTATCTATACAAAATTAACAATACCAAATAAATTAGATAAAACGCAGATAATCAATATTTTATCTGCGTTTATCTGTTTAATCTGTGTCATCTGTGTGCAAAAAACTCCCAAATCACTATTCCCGCTGTAACACTCACATTTAGAGAGTGTTTTGTGCCGAATTGCGGGAGTTCGAGGCAGGCGGCGCACTCGTTGATAACGCTTTGCTGCACGCCGAAAACTTCGTTGCCGAGAATTACTGCATACTTTTTATCTTTTTCAGGCTGAAACTCATTTAATAATGTGCTGTTTTGCGCCTGCTCTATTGCTAAAAGCGTAAAACCGCTGTCTTTCAGATATTTAACAGCATCAAGCGTGTCGGAAAAATATTGCCAATCAACCGAAAATTCCGCGCCGAGAGCCGATTTGTGAATTTCGGCATTAGGCGGAACGGCGGTAATACCGCAGAGGCAGATTTTCTCAACCAGATAGGCGTCAGCAGTGCGGAAAACCGCACCAACATTGTGCAAACTCCGCACATTGTCAAGCACCACAACGAGCGGAATTTTTGCCGTATTTTTAAATTCGTCAAGCGAAATTCGAGTTATTTCTTCGGTATTGAGTTTTTGCATAATTTTTTTTTGTCCACTGATTACACAGATTAACACAAATTTTTTCTCGTGTCATTGCGGTTCTGAATCAAGTTCAGAATGACACCCCGCAATCGTTTGAAAAATACTTGCGAGAGATTGCGGGTCAAGCCCGCAATGACACCTACTTTTGATTTTTTGTCAATTATTAGAAGTTTTCTTTATTTTTTAATTTGTGTTAATCTGTGTAATCTGTGGACTTTTATTATTTTTCTTAAAATTTCCCAAAAATCTCTTCGTCAGAAATTATTGCAATTATTTTTTTTCCGTCTGGCGAAAAATTTGGGTTTTGGCATTTGAAAAGTTGATTGATAAAACTTTCCGTTTCGGCTTGATTATATGCAGATTTCGAGTATTTGGCGTAATTTTCTGCAACTTGCATTGCGATTTTTTCATAAATTTCTTTCTGAATGGAATTTTCCCCAACAGACGAAATAATATTTTGCAAAAGTTCGATTATATCAGGCGTTTCGGTGAGCAATGACGGAATGCCTGTAATCGAATACAGGCACAAATCTTGCTTTTCAACCTCAAAACCGAGCGCGAGAATATCAGGCAAAATCTCCTCAAAAAGCGAATTTTCGTCAGCCGAAAGACTTAAAATTTCGGGGAAAAGCATCTTTTGTGTTGCGCTTTTCTGCTGCTCAAGTTGCAGCAAAATTTTTTCGTAGGTAATTCGCTCTGTTGCGCGGATTTTGTCGATAATCATTAAACCCGATTTTACCGAAGTTATCAAAAACTTTTCTCTGAATTTATAAAAATCGGTAAAATTTTCATTTTCTGCAATCAACGTATTATTTTTTTCAACAGGCTTAATATCAACAAATTGCGGCTCTCGTTTTTCGTAAAGTTGCTGCCAATTTTGCGAATATGAATGTTGTTGCGAATGAGAAGAAAATGGGTTGTAGTTAGGGTTGAAAATCGGTTTTGGAAACGCAATATTTGCATTTTTATCAAAATTCGGAATATTAATTTTGCCTTCGGTATCAAAATCAATCGAGGGCAAAATATTAAATTTACCCAACGCCTCTTTAACGGCAGTCATAAGAATTACCCAGATTTCGCGGTCGTCTTCAAACTTGATTTCTGTTTTTGTGGGGTGAATATTTACGTCAATATTTTCGGGATTTACCTCAAAATAGATGAAATAAAACGGCGATGTTTCGGGTTGCAGCATATTTTCATACGCGCTCGCCACTGCCTTGTGAAAATATGGGTGGCGCATAAAACGCCCATTTACAAAGAAAAATTGCTGTGCATTTTTGACGGCAACCTGCGGAGTGCCGATAAAACCGTGCAGATTTACGATGCCTGTTTTTGCCTCAATATTTAAGATATTTTGCGAAAAATGTCTGATTTTTTTACCGAAAATTGCAGAAATGCGCTGTTTGAAATTGGCAGCAGGAAGTTCGTAAATAACATCATCGTCAGCAGAAAGTTCAAATGCAACAGTCGAATTTGCCAACACAACACGCTGAAATTCAGATATTATGTGCTGTAATTCCGTTTGGTTGGTTTTGAGAAATTTTCGGCGCGCTGGAACATTAAAAAAGAGATTTTTGACTAAAAAAGTTGTCCCTTCGGCGCACGAAACCGCTTCCTGTTTTACGATATTAGAGGCTGCAATCTCAATAAAAGTGCCGAAATCAGCATCTTTTTGGCGTGTTTTCAACTCCACGCCCGCCACCGCCGCAATAGATGCCAACGCCTCGCCGCGAAAACCCATTGTGCGCAGGCTGAAAAGGTCATCTGCATTGGTGATTTTCGATGTCGCGTGCCGTTCAAACGCCATTCTAGCATCGGTTTGCGACATTCCTTTGCCGTTGTCTGACACCTGAATAAAAGTTCTGCCCGCGCTTTTGACCGACACCGACACTTTGCTTGCGCCTGCGTCAATCGAATTTTCCATTAATTCCTTAACCACAGACGCAGGGCGTTGAATAACCTCGCCCGCCGCAATCTGGTTGGCGATGGAGTCTGGCAAAAGATGAATTATATCCATTAAATTGATTTACGATTTACGATTTTTGATTTACGATTTCAAATAGAGAGTGCAAAGATACAAAAAAGGTAAAACTTTTCCAAAGTTTTGAGACTTTGGAAAAGTTAAAATTTGCGTTCTAACGATTTACCAGGCAAACAGCGGCAAATCTTTCATCATCGCATTTACTTTTTCTTTTACCGATTTAACAATATTCTCGTTTTCAACGTTTTTAAGCACAGTGTCAATCAGTTCCACAATTTGCGGCATCGCGCTTTCTTTCAAGCCGCGAGTGGTGATGGCAGGCGTGCCGAAACGCAGCCCAGAGGTCTGAAACGGCGAACGGCTGTCGAACGGCACCATATTTTTGTTGGTGGTAATGTCCGCGCTCACAAGGGCTTTTTCGGCAATTTTTCCCGTTAAATCGGGGAATTTGGTGCGCAAATCCACCAGCATACAATGGTTGTCTGTGCCGCCTGAAATTATTTTGTAGCCCGCATCAACCAAACTTTGCGCCATTGCTGCCGCGTTTTTCTTAACCTGCTTTTGATATTCAACGTATTCGGGCTGCTGCGCCTCAAAAAACGACACCGCTTTTGCAGCGATAACGTGTTCGAGCGGTCCGCCCTGTACGCCCGGAAATACCGCGCTGTCGAGCAATGCCGACATCATTTTTACCTCGCCTTTCGGAGTGGTTTTGCCCCAAGGATTTGGAAAATCTTTGCCGAGCAGAATAATTCCTCCGCGCGGACCTCTGAGGGTTTTGTGCGTGGTGGAAGTTACGATATGCGCGTGTTTCACAGGGTTTTCGAGCAATCCCGCAGCAATCAATCCCGCAGGGTGCGCCATATCAACCATAAAAATCGCGCCGATTTCGTCGGCAATTTTGCGAATGCGTGCATAGTCCCATTCGCGCGAATATGCGCTTGCGCCGCCGATAATAAGTTTCGGGCGTTCGGCGCGGGCAATCTGTTCGAGTTGGTCGTAATCAACGCGCCCATCGCTCTCTTTCACGTTGTATTCCAACGCTTTATAGTGCAAGCCCGAAAAATTGACAGGCGAGCCGTGCGAAAGATGTCCGCCGTGCGAAAGGTTTAAACCGAGAAATTTGTCGCCTACATTGAGGCAAGCCATAAACACCGCCATATTTGCCTGCGCGCCCGAATGCGGCTGTACATTTGCCCATTCCGCGCCAAAAATTGCTTTTAAGCGGTCAATCGCCAACTGCTCGCTCAAATCGACCACTTCGCAACCGCCGTAATAGCGTTTTGCGGGGTAACCCTCTGCGTATTTGTTGGTCAAAACGCTGCCCATTGCCCGCATAAC
>JAISKN010000226.1 GCA_031260925.1 Prevotellaceae bacterium
CTCAAAGAAAAGGAAACAGAAATTTCGGAAAAACTGAAAACAAAATATGATTTTGACATTCAGATAATCAAAAATCAAAACGAGTCCGAACTCAAACTTAAAGAGCAGATAATCAATTCTTTGCAGGAAAAAATCAAAGAACAGCAAGCGCAAATCAAGGAATACGCCGACAAAGCCACCCGCGCCGAAGCGGGAATGAAAGACATCGCAGTAAAGGCTTTGGAAAGTGCTACTAAGAAAATTTATAAAGACGAGGTATAGGTAATTTAGATGAACCTAAAAGAAAAAACCTTACATGGATTAAGATGGAGTTTCATTGACAATTTTGCCAATCAGGGAGTTACTTTTTTAGTTGGTATTATTCTTGCTCGGTTAATTGAACCTGCTGAATTTGGCATTTTAGGAATGATTGCTATTTTTACCGCCATTGCAGGTGCTTTTGTCAATAGCGGACTGTCAACTGCCTTAGTACGTAAAAACGATTGCACTTCTGTTGATTATAGTACTGTATTTTATTTCAATATTGTTGTTAGTGTCGTTGCTTATTTTATTCTGTTTTTTGCGTCACCGTATATTGCTCATTTTTTTGGAGAACCAAGGCTAACAGCCATTACAAGAGTTTGTTGTCTCTCTATTATTATTGGTGCTTTTTCTGCAATTCAATCGACGTTGCTGACAAAAAAGATTAATTTCAAAGCACAGGCAAAAATAAGCGTAACATCTTCGATTATTGCAGGAGTAATCGCTATTATTTTGGCATATAAAGGAATGGGCGTTTGGAGTTTGGTTTGGCGAGGTGTTATTGGTGGTGTTGCTACATGTATATTTTTATGGCTGCAAAGTAATTGGCGACCAATATTAGTTTTTTCTAAGCAAAGTTTTAAAGAATTATTTGGGTTTGGTTCGAAATTATTGGCTTCTGGGCTGTTAGATACTATTTATAATAATATTTACTACCCGATAATAGGAAAATATTTTTCGGCAGCAACTTTGGGATTTTATACGAGAGCACAATCTTTCAGCAATTTATTCTCATCTGTATTAACTGGAAATATACAGCGAGTATCTTTTCCTGTTTTGTCTTCAATTCAAGACAATCAGGAACAATTAAAAGGAGGCTATCGTAAAATAGTAAAAAGTACTATGCTGGTTACTTTTTCGTTGATGTTAGGATTGGCGGCTGTTGCAAAACCATTGATAGTAGTTTTAATAGGAGAAAAATGGTTGCCTTGTGTTCCGTATCTACAGTTAATGTGTTTCTCGGCAATGTTATATCCGTTACATGCAATTAATTTGAATATTTTACAGGTAAAAGGACGTTCAGATATATTTTTAAAACTGGAAATTGCAAAAAAAATAATGGCAATTCCATTGATAATCATAGGTATTTTATTGGGTGTAGAGGCATTGCTGATTGGTACTATATTATATTCAATATTGGCATATTTTCTGAATAGTTATTTTTCAGGCAAGTTAATTTACTATACCGTTCATAGCCAATTGAAAGACATTTTGCCATTATTGCTTGTTGCTGCATTTGTTTCTCTTTTGGCTTGGGGAATTACACTGTTTCATTTCAGTAATTTGGCAACATTGAGTTTACAAATCGCTGTTGGCGGAATATTGACAATCGGAATTTATGAATTTTTGAAACAACCTGATTATTTGGAGATGAAAACAATAGTGATTGAAAATCTAAAAAAATTAAAACGATGAATGAGTCTAATCAAATAACAGTAACATCTCCGTTATTACCATCTTTGGAAGATTTTATTCCTTATTTGCAAGATATTTGGAATAGAAAATGGTTAACAAATAATGGACATTATCATCAAGAGTTGGAAAAAGCACTATGCGAATATTTGAAAGTGCCTTATATCAGTCTTTTTACCAATGGAACATTGCCTTTGATGACGGCTTTGCAGGCATTACGCATTACAGGCGAGGTAATTACAACGCCATACAGTTTTGTGGCAACTACTCATTCGCTTTGGTGGAATGGCATCAAGCCTGTTTTTGTAGATATTGACCCTGTTACCTGCAATATTGACCCCGACAAAATAGAAGCGGCAATTACGCCAAAAACTACCGCCATTATGCCTGTTCACGTTTATGGCTATCCGTGTGATACAGAGCGCATTCAAGAAATTGCCGATAAATACGGATTAAAAGTGATTTATGATGCAGCACACGCTTTTGGAGTAGAAGTTGGAGAAAAATCGGTGCTTGAATTTGGCGATATGAGTACGCTTTCGTTCCACGCAACAAAAGTTTTTAATACGATAGAAGGCGGTGCATTAATTTGCCGCGATGCAGAAACAAAAAAACGCATTGATTATCTCAAAAATTTTGGTTTTGCAGGCGAAACCGAAGTTGTAGCACCAGGCATTAACGGCAAAATGGACGAAGTGCGTTCTGCTTATGGACTTTTGAACTTGAAACAAGTTGATAGTGCAATAGAAAAACGTCGAAAAATTGCAAATCAATACAAAAAATCATTACAAGAAGTAAATGGAATTTCGTTTATGACTGATATTCAAAATGTTAGACATAATTATTCCTATTTTCCAATATTTGTAGATGCCGATAAATATGGAATGACGCGAGATAAACTTTACGAAAAAATGAAAGAAAATAATGTGCTTGGAAGACGTTATTTTTACCCATTAATCAGTACATTTTCAACTTACAGAGGATTGGATTCTGCACGACCTGAAAACCTGCCCATTGCGACAAAAATTGCTGAAAGTGTGATTTGTTTGCCGATGTATGCGGGATTGACAGGAAATGATGTAGAAATAATTATAGAAATAATAAAAAACTAAAATTATAAAAAAAATGAAAAGAGAATCGAATATAGAATTGTTAAGAATTGTGGCTATGTTTATGATAGTAGTGCACCATTACTGTGTAAATTCTGGTCTAACCCAACTATTTGATTTTAATAATATTACCTTTAATACCATTCTTGTTCAGTTTATGGCTTTTGGCGGAAAGGTTGGGGTAAATATATTTTTTATAATATCGGGATTTTTTATGATAAACAGTACTTTTAAATTTGAAAAAGTACTGAAATTAGTTCTTCAAATATTATTTTATTGCGTTTTAGTAGGTCTATTTTTAGTTTTTTTAGGATATCCATATTCCATTAAATCGATTGTAGTTCAAACTGTTAAATTGTTTATTGGTACGAACTCTTTCATAGCCGCTTATCTATTAGTTTACATTTTGTCTCCTATTATAAATAAAATGCTAAAAGTATTGAGTAATAAAGAACATTTATTTTTACTAAGTATTTTGCTTCTCTATTTTTCAATTTTCAGTACATTCTTTTTTATGTATACATGGAATTATTTCGGTTGGGCAGCCACTTGTTACGTTGTTGGTGCTTGGCTGAAATTATACAGCAATAATTACAATATTCATAAGTCGTTGAAAATGAGCGTGTTATGTGGGGGGGGGTAATTCTTTTGTTAATTTGGACAAGTATGCTTGTAGTTGACTTTATTGGAGTTAAATATGGTTTTACCAACTGGGCTCATATGATGGCAGATGCGAATAAAATAACCGTCTTTTTATTGGCTGTTTTTATGTTTTTGGCTTTCAAAAATTTGCATATAAAATACAATAAATTTATCAATATTGTTGCAGGTTCCTGTTTTGGAGTATTATTGATACATGCCAATTCAGGTATGATGCGTCAGTGGCTTTGGAAAGATTTTTTGCATAATACTGATTATTTTCAATCGCCGTATTTATGGTTACATTTGATATTGTCTTGTACAGGAATTTATGTTGTTTGTACAGTGATTGATATATGCAGAATAAAATTTATAGAAACGCCTTTGTTTGATAGATTAAAGAAAAAGAAAAGATGAAACTCGGAATAATGCAACCCTATTTTTTGCAGTACATTGGTTATTTTCTATATGATGACGTGGAAAAAATCGTTGAAATTATAAGATAAAAGATGCAGCGAAAAAAAGTATTCATAAGCAGCGTACAATCGGAGTTTGCAGAAGAACGGCAAATGCTGTTCGAGTATCTGACTACTGATGCTTTGCTGGGTAAATTCTTTGAACCATTTGTGTTCGAGAATGTACCGGCATTGAATGTTGCACCTGATACTGTTTTCCTGCAAGAAGTTGAAGATTGCGATATTTATATCGGACTTTTCGGAAAAAATTACGGTTATGAAGATACTGAAGGCATTTCGCCTACTGAAAGAGAATTTGACTGTGCTGTTAATTTTCACAAAACAAAGTTTGTTTATCTGACAAATCATAGCAACACAGAACGTAATCCAAAAGAAGTAAAATTGATAGAAAAAGCCGAAAAATCTGTTATTCGTAAAAAATTTGATAATATTTTGGATTTGCGGGTTTCGGTTTACAATTCGCTTGTCAGATATTTGGAAGAAAACGAGTGCATCCGCACTTCGCCATTCGATATTTCGATAAATCAATATGCTACGCTTGACGATTTGGATTTTGAGAAAATCAGCAGTTTTGTTTATATGGCGCACAGCAAAAGGGCATTTCCTTTTTTGCCGAATGCAAATCCGGTGGAAGTGCTTACACATTTGAATCTCATTCAAGATGGCGGGATTACCAATGCCGCGATACTGCTTTTTGGAAAAAATCCGCAACGATTTTTCATTACTTCCGAAGTGAAGTGTGCGCTATTTTTCGGTAC
>JAISKN010000236.1 GCA_031260925.1 Prevotellaceae bacterium
AAAAGTGGTGCTTACAGCATCTGTTGTATTGCCGCCAACCACTAATTTAACGGTGTGGATTCCTGCGGTTAATGTTTTAGTCCAATCCCATTCATTGTTTCCGTCTGCGTCTGTCGAGCCGTCAATTATCCATTCAAAAGTGGGTTTTGATGCCTCGTTAGTATAATCTTTAACAGTTCTAAAATGAACTTCGCCGTTACAAAATGTCATTCCATTTACAGTTGAATAAAGTATGTCATTGACATAAAAATCGTTTGTTGAAACTGGTGGATAAACCGTTGCAACGATTATCTTGTCCGTAGTAGCCGAGCAACCGTTATTGCTTGTAAATGTAAAACTTACCAAACCGTCAGACACTCCTGTTACTGTGCCGTTGGCTGTTACCGTAGCAATGTCTTCGTTGTTGCTTACCCACGTTCCGCCTGTGTTTGGAGTTAATGTCAGCGTTCCTCCGATAGCAACGCCGGGTGCGCTCGCCGAAACAGTCAAAATTTCTATCGTAAAATTGGTGCTTGCAGCATTTGTTTCATCGCCGTCAACTATTAACTTAACTGTGTGATACCCTGTAGTTAATGTTTTAGTAAAATTCCACTGATTGATGTCGGCATTGTCTATGTTGCCGTCAATTTCCCATTTCAAATAGTTGGCAGATAAGGTAACGCCTGTATAATCGCGTTCCGTTCTGAGTTGAATTTCGTTGCTACAAAGAGTCTTGTTTTTTACGTCTTCATAATAAATATTATTGACAAAAAAACCATTGGCTAAATTAGCCGTTCCGGAGCCTGCAGGATAATAATGTGTTTCATCATTATTAATTCCATACACTAATACCGCTAACCCATTAGGGTTAGAAAAAGTATAAGAATTATTTGTATTACCTGTAGATAGCGACCGTTTATAGAACGCATAGCCTCCAATGTTGGCACTCCACGAGCCTCCCGATAAATTGGTGGTTTCGCTCCGTGTGGCGTAAGGAGTTACTATCAAGGCATAATGGGGGCAAGTTGAGCCGTTTTTTGCTATTGGTGAAACCGTTGCGAAAGTTATACTCGTAGTGTATTGTTCAACAGGCGGAATCCAAGACATAGCAGGCTGTCCCTGATAACCATTACCAGTTGCCTTTGAGAGCATATAGGAACAAACCGCAACAGGTTTATTTGAAGATATATAACACCCATTGGAAGTTTCCAATTCAACAAACTGCCCTGCGTTTAACGACAATGTGCTTTGACCACCAGCAACTGTTTTAATCGAACCTCCGCTTTGTGTTATCACAGTTCCAGCCTCTGAAGCAAGAACTCTGATTCGTTCTAATCCACGAACTGTAACAGGCACCAAAATCTTTTTTCCCCACGTTTTTACAGGATACATTTGTTGAAATAAACAACTTGTATACGCATCATAAGCATCTCCATTGGTTGGAATTTTGGTGGCTTGATTTGTTACAAAATAAGCGATTGGTTTATTAGACGTAATATGCGTTCCTGTTTGATTTGCAGACGAATAGTTTGAATATACCTGTCCTTTTTGCAAGGTCGCTTTCGGAGTTGACGCACCATTTTCATATATTTTGGTGTCGTTTTCTGTGGCGATTATTGTATAGCCATCGTCATGATAACCGCTCGAACTATTGTAAGACAGGTGATAATACTCATTTCCCAAAGCGTTTGCAGGTAATATATTGCTTGCATCTGCGGTTTCAGTTAGGGTTTGATTTGCTTGGTTCAAGGCGTAAACAGACACATCTTCAGTTGTTTGAATACGCAATGATTTTGAAGTTGTTCCGGTTGTGCTTGTAAAAACTTTGCTTCCTGTTGGGCTGAAAGTTGTAACTCCTGCCGAAAGGTTACTATTACTTGTTGTACCGTCTCCATAAGTATAGGTAACAGTTGTTGCTTTTGAAGCCACAATTCTTACCTGTAGATTTACATAGTTTGCATTAGGATAGCCGCTATTACCACCGAAAGTTACCCAAAAATCTGTTCCCTGAGTAGTGCCGTTCTGCGCAAAAAGCGAGGTCGATGACAGAAATAATACTCCTGTCAGTATTAAGATAAATTTATTTATTTTGTTTGTTTTCATAATTATTTTTTTTATTTAATTAAATGTTTAATATCTATTTATTGTAAATTAATAAGGCGACAAATATTTTTTTCTTTCTTCTTTATATCTTTTTTGATGTAAAACTATGCTGAAAATAACAACAAATACAAGCAATACTAATGCAATGTTTATTATAAAATGGCTATCCGAGATAGCAACGAAAAATTTGTATAAAAATGTGTCCGTTGAGGCTTCGTAATTGTCCTGTACAATTTCGCTGTTTTTTGCAAAAAGAGGCGTAGAAGATAGAAACAACACTCCTGTTATCAATAATAAAAATTTGTTTATACGTTTTTTTGTTTTCATACGAATTAATTTTTTAAATATTTATATTATTTTTTAATTGATTACACAAGCCCCAGAACCTGCATTGTAATAATACGACTCTGTTTGTGATATACCGTAGCACATTACTATTACACCGCTTGGATTTTCTATTTTGAACGTCTTGTTTGTATCTGTTGAATTATCAAATTTCACAATGCCGTATGAATAAGTCAATGTCTGTGCAGGGTCTATCCAAGAAATTGTCTTGCCGTTAGTAATTGTTGTTTGTGCCTTTGCAGATTTTTTGACAATAATTATTGCGAAATGCTGACTGCCTCCATATAACAAATGTGAAACTCCGCCACCAATTGTTGTACTCGGTGGATAAAACGGTGCAATTAGCGCACTTTTGACAGTCTCGTTTAAAGGAGGTATCCACGCAATAGATGGGTCTCCGATAAAAGCATTGGTGTTTAGATTGCCGTCACCAACAAGATAAGCACATACGCCTACTGGCTTGTCAGATGTAATGTAACACGCTCCTACGCCTAATGATGGACTGTTGCTTATGAGCAGTTCTACCCATTGCCCTGCGTTAAGCGTTCCGCCTGAAGCAATAGATGTTCCGCCAGGAGAAATAATTTGCTCTCCTGTACCAGTAAGGCGAGCAGCACCTGTATAATTTACTGTCGTACCATTTTCCGATGCAATAATTCTTATAATATTATTCAACGTATTGGCAATTGTATCGTAACCTAAATTGATGCCGCGTTGTTTTGCATTAGGCACAAGAAACTCTTTGCCCCATTGGTCAGCCGACCGCATCTGAAAAAAAAGAATATCTCCATACGTTCTGGTCGAAGGCACTGACGTATTTGTGGTATGCGTAAAGTATGCCACAGGTTTGTTGGAAGTGATATGCCTGCCCGACATATCAGTAAATGATGATGTATAATATACATCAAAAGGCTGCAAAGTTTGGGTTCCACCGCCCGGCAACGTAATAATGGTGTTTGCTTCGCGGGCAATTATCATCTCAACATCACAAAATCCAGTTGCTGAATTACCATTATACGGCGTAGCCGACAATCTGTAATAGTCGTTTCCCCACGCCTCTACAGGCAACAAAATAGTAGCATCAGAAGTAGCATTGCCTGTATTGAAAGCATATACAGATACAGGATTGGTAGATGTAATGCGCATTGATTTTTGAACTTTATCGCTGCCTGCTGCACCAGCAGCATAAATATAAACATCGCTTTTACGATTGCCTATACCGTTGGGTATATCTGCTAAATTGATAGTAACAATCGAGTTTGCGGCAACAGGAATGGTAGATGGCAAAACATTCCCGTTGATAGTAAGAGTAATGTTTGCCGCAGCATCTCCTGCGACTATTCTCAACAATAACAGTACATCTCCTACAGCATTGCCGCTGTTTCTTCCAAATGTTACCCAAAATTCTGTGCCTTTTGTATCAATATCTTGACAGATTTCGCTGTCATTGGGGATATTGTAAAGTATATATGGCGTGCCTACCATTTGCGCCTGCGCAAACACCGCACAAAAGAGGCATATTATTATATTTGCTATTTTTTTCATTTTATTTTTTTTTATTAATGTTTAAGCCCCCTAAATCCCCCTCTGGGGGACTTTGCCGAGTGCAAATTGAAAAATATTTATCATTTTATTCATCTGCCCTGTTCCCCCTAAGGGGGTTAGGGGGCTTTAAATTTTAAAATCCTTTTGTCATCCACACATACGCATCGCCGCCCATTACTACAAACGTGTAAAGCGTATGTTTTCCAGCAGTTGTTGCTGAACTGTTCACTATGTGAAAAATTATGCCCGACTGTGAAAACGATGCCGTTCCGCTTATTGCTCCTTTTACGGCGAGAGTATAAGTGCCGCCGTCTTTCAATCCCGTAACTGTGAATGAACCTGCGCTTGCAGTGGTATATGCAAGGTTGCTCTGCATAAAATCAATATTCATTCCTGTTGTGCTGTACGACTGTGTGTTTGTTGACGCGCCATTAACCTCAAATTTTGAACTTGTTGAACTTGGCGCTGCGCCTACGCTGACTTTTCCGCTACCTTCGGTATAAAGATTTTTACCGTCTTGCTCAATTTTGGTGTTTTTTAGCAATGTCCCACCGAGCAGCACACTGTCGTTGCTCAAAGTCAGACCGTTGTCGGCATCAACTGTTGTGCCTCCGCTGCCTTTTGCTGCCTGCCAGAATGTTCCGTCAAAGTAGTAGTAACCTATGGCAGTAACATTTTTGGTTTTCTCACTCGCGGTAATCGAAGGAGTAGCATCAGTTACATAAACCATTGCGCTTGTTTGGGCTGTGCTATACATAGCATCTTTGTCAGCCAGTGCTACAAGTGTAAGGCGCGGCATCATAACGCCGTCTGCCGTTGTGCTGTTTGCATTGCTCACTACTTCGAGCGTTGCGTTTGGCATTGTGCCTGCGCCGATTGTTACCTGCGCATTTGTTGCTGTACTCAGTATTAACACAATGAGTACGAGAATCATTTTAAACATTTTTTTTGACATAGTTTTGTGTTTTTTATGTTAATAATTTATTTGTAAGTCATTAGTTATTAGTAATTACTGCTTACTTGATACTTATTACTTGATACTTATTACCTGTTACTTGTTACTTGTTACTTATTACCTGTTACTTATTACTTATTACCTGTTGCTTATCACTGCTTTGAGGCTGACATTGCGGTTGCCTTGCAGATGTAAGATATATACTCCGCTGTTAAATTCGGCAGGTGCTGTCATTGTCGGATAGGTATCAACTGTAAATGCTTTTACAATTTTGCCGTCAGCACTGTACAGATATGCCTTTGAGCCTAAATCTGAACTTTCCAAATTTCTGATAATAAACTGCTCGTTTGCATAAATAATATTTACCTTGTTATCATTAATTTTGTCTGTCCCCGTGATTACTCCTGGTTGATTATTTTTAAAATGAACAATAAAACGCTCATTAGGGTCATCAGGATAAGAGGTAAAAGTGTATGTTTGGTACTCTAATAAATTTGTTGTAATTCCTGTTAATAAATCTTCCAGCCATATTGCTTCGGAAGTCAAACTTTCTGCGCCGTCTGCCTCAATGACAAACTCTGTTTCCGATATTGCAGGCTTAAAATTCATTGCAACCGTTTCTACATCTGTTGGAACGCCGTTTGCAGACAGTTTTGAGCCTGTTTGCGAAAGCGTGTATAACTGAAATCCATCACTTCCTGATGCCGTTATTTTTGAAATATCATAAGAATCGCTGCCCAAAGAGGCATTTTCACGAATGCCTATCGCTGCCAAATCGTAAATATTTTCATTGTTAGTCTGACTTACGCGAAAACGTACTTGATTGTTCGCATTTGACGGACTTTTTTGTACTCTGAACGGCGCAGGCGCAGGCGAAGGTGAAGGCGAAGATATATTGTTAAACGCATTGCCGTGCATTAATAACTCTTTGCCGAGTTCAAAATTTCTTCCAGCAGGAATTGTTCCGCCCTGATTTTTCTGCACTCGCAGCATAAAAACGCCCATCGCAGGAATTTGCTCTGTGTCCGTTACCGTAACTGCGTTTGGATTGCCAAGAACAATCGGCTGATAAGATGTCGAGCCGGCAGGAAATACATACACAATATTTGAAAATGTTAAATCACTTGCCATAATTTTTTCTGCAAGTTTTTTTACCGAAATTGCACTCGTATAAGAATTTCCGATAAGCCAGTTCAGCGTGCCTGTTAAGTTTGTCGGCGCACTGAAAGTGTGTGAAAACAGCATATCATCTGCAAAAAGTTGTTCCTCGTAGGTAGTAAGATAATAAACATCGCCGTTGAAAATAAACTTGCCTTTGTCGTATGCGCTTGCATCTGCACCTGTAATATACAGTCCGCCATTATCTTGAATTTGTGTATAATCGTAACCATTAGGTCTCGGTTTTATCAAATATGCCTGACTTGTAGTCAGTTTATCGTAAGGGTCTATCACATACTGGTCAAGGTCAATTACACTTGCATTATTTGCAGACGGCTTGTTTCCAAGCACATAAGTTGTATGAAAATTTGCATCTGCCTGCGGACTGCGCACCCAGTTTCCTGCAAAGTAACCTGAATATTGCGTGTTGTCAAACGGCGTGGCAAAACCAAAGATATGTTCGCCGTTTCTGTACAGGCTCACGTCTTTTTCAATAATCACAGCCCCCAAATCTGCAAGCGCGGCAGAGTTCGACCCCGTTGTCGGAATACGCAGCGAGGCATCTACTTCCGTTGTGCCGATTGGCTCGGAACGCAGCACCATAAAGCCGTTTTTGCCGTTTCCGCGCTTGATGCTGTTTGCGTCAATTCCCATTTTTGCAGGTACGGCAATGCTGTCGTTTGTGCCGATTACAATATGTGGAAAGGCAATATAATATGCGTTTCTGTCAAAATTTGTATTTGGCGAACTGATTTCACGATTAACACCGCGATTGTCAGCAAAAATGATTTTTCCTGTTGAAGTGCCAATGCCGTTTGCATCGGTATTAAAAACGTTGGTTTCGGAATTTTGATAAAAATTTCCGCCAAGTTTCAGCAAGCCATCGGCATAAATATCTACGCCGCTGGAAGTTACAATCATTGCATCTACAATATACAAAGAAGTATCGTTGCCGCTTTTTGGCGCAATATTCATTTTCCCGCTGTTGAGAAAAACAATATTGTCGGGACTTGTTGCGTAAGCGTTAATGCTGCAAAGTAATGTTAGACAATAAATAAACTTTTTCATAATAAAAATCGCTTTTTTATAAATTATTTTATATATATTTTTGACCGCAAAATTAATACTTATTTTTTTAATTATATTATATTTTTATACTTTTTTAATATAATTTTTTATAATAAAAAACACAATTATCTGATAATTAATTATTTATGTAAATATTGATAAATAATCTGCGGTAGAATAATATGTTTTTTAGCATAAAATATATTTTCAGAAAATAATGCCTCTTTATTTATCTATAATATATTGCAATAATATTACTTTATTTAAAATAATGATATTTTATTATTTATAAAATAATATACATATAATATTATAATTAAATTAATGAATAGACAAAAAAGTATATTGAAGGTTTAATGAATAAAAAAAATCATTAAATTTTATTTTTAATGATTTTTTGAATAATACAGTATGCCTTTTTAATCGCAAAGCACATATAAATCTGCTCTTGGGTTTATCAAAAGTGTGGGAATGTAGATTTTTTGCAGAATTTTTTTCTCTTTGCTGCCGAAAATTATGTCGTCAAGTCCATATTCTCGCGAGGCGGAAATTATCAGCATTTTGCAGCCGTCAAGTTCGGCGTTGAGTGCAGTCTCGCGCTCGATGTCAAAACTGCCTTTTTTGCCCTGTTTTTCTGCGTAATCAAGCGAAAACGAGTTGAACAGCGTTTTCATTTGATTGATATTTTGGCGCGCTTTGCTGCCGTAGTCTTTTGGGGCGTAAATCAAAATTTGCGACCCGCAAAATCGCCCGAAAGCCGATGCGAACGGGGCTTTTTCTTTGTCCTCAATCAAAAACGACACAGGCAAAGCAATTTTTTCAACATTAAAATCGGTATTTGGGCGAACAAAAAGATATGGCGCGCGCAAATCTCGGCAAAGATTGAGATAACGCTGAATATCAGCATTTTGAGTGAGTTCTAAAATTATCAGCGCGGCATCTTGCTCTTCTGCAATCTGAGCAAAATTTTCTGCCGTCTGCTCATTTTTTTTCAACTCAAAAAAATCTTTCTCATATTGAAATTTTTGAGCCAAATTTTCAGCCCAAACATTCGCCGTTTGATATTCGTAATTTTGTAAATCTTTGAAAATTAAAATTTTGCGCATTGTGTTTTGTGGAAAATTATTTATTGTAATACTTTGCGTCTTTCCGCCTTTGCGTCTTTGCGTTCAAAAAATATATTTATTAACGCTAAGGCGCAAAGGCGGAAAGACGCAAAGAAAATATAATATTATTTTTTACATTTGTTTTCTCAAGCCGCCTCCGCCGCCAAACGAACTTCCGCTGCCTCCGCCCATACTTGGCGTAGCAAAGCCAGACGGACGGTTGTTGTCGGTAGATGTTGTGCGTTTTTTGTCTTTTATGGTCTCCTCAACAGGTTTTACATCGTCTCGGCGCGTGGTTTTTTTCTTGGGTTGCATTTCAACATCTTGATTTTCACCGCTTTCGCCATCGGAAACAAACCGCGCATTTGTGTTGCGGAAAATATCAAACTTGGAAATTGGTTTTTTGGAAATCTGCCACGAAAAATTGCCCAGATAAAGCATATCGTCAGTTACATCTTTGAGCGGAAACATACTGCCAGACGGCTTTGGCAGCAGCACAATCCGCTCAATAGCGCGCTCTTTTTCGCCGTCTTTAAAATAGATATTCATTATAGAACTGACAGTTTGCGCCATTCCGATTACACTTTTATCTTCATCATCTTGCGGAAAATAAATCGACTCCGCATTGCCGCGAACATCAACTCTGTTTAATTGACTTTGAGCGATATAGCCTGTAATTTCTTTGCCCGAAAGTTGATTAAAACGTTTCTCTTCGACAAATTCACACACAAAAGCGTTGTCTGTTACAACGGCTCTGTCAATAGTGCTGTCTTTTGGAAAAAGGCGAATGGTGTCGCCCGAAAGTTGCCGCGCGTCAGACCAGATTATCGGCGATTTGAGCAAATGCAAAATAGAATCGCGAGTGTTGTAATATGACGAGTCGCACACGCCCTGAATATTTGTACGCCAAAATCTCACATTCGGGCAGCCGATAAAAATTTTGCAGGTGCTGTCTCGCCAAACCGTATCTGGAGGTAAACTGCTGTCATTGAGGGCTTGCCCTAAAAAAGCACTGTCATTGCGGGCTTGACCCGCAATCGCTTGATTTATACTGTCCCTTTGTTCAACACTTACTTCCTGTCCTTGCTCTTTGTTCTTTGTTCCTTGTTCTAATATTTCTTTTATCTCAAATATTTTATACTTTTCCGCTCGTGTGTAAAGCGTGTCGGCGTGCAAGAAAAGCGTGTCCTCGCTTGAATATTCCACCATCATTGCCGAGTCGGTTACAAGCCCGACTTCACCCTCTTCGATATAATAGCCGTAATTTCCGTGCAGCGAAACTTTTTGTATTGTGTCAATAATTTGAACGTGAGAAAAGCCTTCGCCTTTACCGTTTTTTTTGTCGTAAAAAATTGTGTCTGCAATAAGTTTTTTACCCGAATTATGCGTGATATGCGAATTAAGCAAAAGTTTAGATTGCTCATTATCAGTGTTATACCAGCCGTATTCTGAATAAATATGCGTTTCCTGCGCATAAATTATATTGGTTGGTCCCACAATCGAGGCAACTTTTGTTTCCGTATTATATTTTAATGTGTCGGAGAGCATTGTAAAATCGGGATTTTCCAGCACGACATCGGTACGGAACAACGCCTCTTTTGTGGCAGGAAAATAATAACCTGTTTCTGACGTGAGCGTGTTGAGCGTGTCGCGTATCACTCCGTTGTCGAAATAATACCCGACATTTTTTATTCTGTCGTAATTTAAAGAATCGGTTGATAATGTGGCTGTCAGATTGTCCATCAGCACGTTGTGGCGCAGTCTTGCAACTTTGGTATTGCCGTCATAATAAAGTTCGTCGCTGTAACAAAAGAGCGTATCGCCTTGATTTATAAGGATATTTCCGAAAGCGGTAAAAGAATTTTTCGCCTCGTAAAAATAGGCGGTATCGCAATACATAAATACGCCGTCGTGGCTAAAAGTTACATTGCCGCCCAAAATTTGCGCATCGGGATTAAATTCTTGGTTATAATCCCAAGTATCTGCCCATTCCAAATTTATATAAGTTACGCCTTTTGCGTTTTTCGGCGGCACAACAGGCTTTACGGGCTGTTGAGGCTGCGCGTTTTTTGGCGGCACAAGAGGCAGCAAAGTTGTTGTGTCTTTTGGAAACACAACCCAACCCTGCGCCGAAATCTCCGCACAAAACGCAACACACATTAATAATATAGGAAAAAGTTTTTTAGACATTTTTTTGTTTTTCTTCCAAATCTTTGATTTTTTCTTCGAGGAACTTTATTTTTTCTGTTGAAAGATTAAGTTTTTCTTCGTAAAGTTCAATTATTTTTTCAGATAATTGATTAATAACAATGTGTGTGTCGTGTTCGGTATGATTTTGTACCGCAGATGCACAATCGTGATTATTGTTATTTTGCACCAATCCATCGGAAGAAAAAAGTTCTTCGGGTTTTACGTTAAGTTCTGTGCATATTTTCGTTAAATAGTCTGACCAACTGCTGCTTTCGCCTGTTTCTATACGGCTGTATGCAGACTGCGAAATATGCAGGCGGTCTGCCATTGCCTCCTGTGAAAAGCCTTTATTTTCGCGCAAGACGCGAATTTTTGCGCCAACTGTTTTATTCATAGGTATTTTTTGCATTATAAATTTGCTGCAAAATTAATTTTTTTTTTTTACAAAAACAATAATTTATCTTTTATGCAAAAACGGGGTAGAAATACCCGCCAAACGCATAAGACTTTGAAAATTTTAACTTTAATTTTGTTGCGTAATTCAAAAACTTTTTTATACCTTTGCGTCTCAATACCAATGCAAAATAAAGAAAGGTTTTTGAGTTACAAAAATTAAATAATTTTTTAAACTTTAAAAACAATTTATCTATGAAAAAGGTATTTATTTTTGCGGCAGCAGTCGCAGTCGGTATGTCGGCTTGTCAAAAAGCCGAGTTGGCAGATAACAATCTGCCTGTTAAACAGAAAGCAACTTTTGCTCCTGTTAGTGCTAACATCAGAGTATTTAATAGTGACGATGATGTTTTGGCTGAAGTCAACAAAATCGCAGAAATGTCTTTTGTTGATTTATGTGCCTACGAAAATTCTTTCGGCTTTAATTCTTTCGGAAAAAATGCAGACTTTGCATACGACATTCTTAAAGAACAAGACGAGAATTTTAAAAGTATTGCAGATGTGCGAAATGCACTAACAATTCATTCAGAATATTTGCAACTGCTTGAAGATAATGAAGAGTATACGCTTGAAACAAAACTTTATGACAGTCCATTTAAGTACATTGTCAATAATGAAAAAATGTATCAAGTACAAGACACTTTGGTAAAGGTTTTGGAAAATGCCGTAATTTGTGCGCCAATTGAAAATTATAAAATTTTATTAAGTCTTGATGAGGCAGAAATTGAATATTTAAAGGTAGAAAGTCGAAAACCTGCTTCCGCCTCTGAATGTACGTTTCTTTATGAGGCTATGATTTGGGGGTCAAAAGGGTTTCACGTTAAAGTTTATGATTGTTACGGCGTTATAACATATGTAACAAGTGATGGAGAACCTTATTTCCATGATATGAGTATGGGTAGAAAATTTGAACTAAAAGATTATCAAACGCCAAGTGATGGACGCACCAACAGAATGAATTTGAAAATGAAGTTGAGAAAAGGAAAAAGAGACAATACAAACTTTGAGTATTATGACATAGGTTCTTTTAGCAATAAAACATACAGGCTTGGCAAATGGAAACTTATTTATTGGCTTGAAAAAAGAGACGTTGAATTGTATTTTGATGTATATACAGCAAATGATGACAATTATGGACTTTCTGCATATCGAGCCGCTTCAACTCGTTATGGAAAGAAAGAAACGACGGCTGAATATTATGTGTATTTTCCCGATACAAACAATGAACCTTATTTTGAAAAAACAAGAGGTTATATAAGAGCATTTAGCGGAAGCAATACGATTAATTTTATTAATCTTAATCGTGATAATTATTAGTAATATTATGTGTATGAAAAAATATTCTGTTTGTATTATTGCCTTATGCTTTGCTTTTAATTCTACAAGTCAAAACCTGTCTGTAAAAGGCAGATGGAACATTAAGGCAAGTTATTCGCTATATAAAGAGTTTAATGAAAATTATAATGTCTTATTTTTTCGGGAGGGTAGCAAAATTTTAACAGAAGAACGTTTTGCAAAACAGTCCAATCCTCGCATAGAATTAAACTATGGTGTATTAAACTGGCTTGAAACAGGTATTTATGCAGGTTTTATGATGTATAGATATGATACTTCTTT
>JAISKN010000237.1 GCA_031260925.1 Prevotellaceae bacterium
CGCTAAATACTACTGCAAAAAGTCCAACAAAAAGCATACTAAAATGTTTTCCCCTACTCCTCACGTTTTTCGGACTGACGCGGCTTTTTGAAATGGTTTCTCGCCCCATTGCGCTGCTACTGAAAGCAGCCGCTGTTGTTTGTGTAAAATTATTCATAAAAAATAAAGATTGCGGACTGCAACTCTCTATCTCGGTAAACAAACAAAAAAGCGTAAATTTTTTCGTATTGATTGCTTATTTATGATTTAGTGGCTCTGGAAAATGCCTTGATAGTTAAAATAAGCACGAAATAAATCACGCCTCAGCGCGAGTTTTCGTTATCTTATTCTCAACTATCGTGAATTTTCCAGATTCCTAAATCAGAGAAATAAGAGCGTAAGCCCTGTTTAAAAATATTTTGTTAAATTATGTTTGCATATTATTTATAGTTTTTAAATAGATTTTAAGTCGAAATACATTGCACGAGTTTCCTCGTCTTTGTCTTTTTCGGTTAAATATCTGAAATCATTTTTTTCATAAAAAGCCAATGCACTTCGATAGGCATCGACAGTAACAAAACGGCAACCAGCACGTTGCTGTTCATTTGCATACATCATAACAACTGCTTTAAGCGCAAGCCGCCCAAAGCCATAACCCTCATATTTTGTTGCCACAGCCAACCGTCCAATTTTAACGGCAGGGTATGTCCGTCTGCGTTTATCATTGGGAATAGAACGGTTAATTTTATTCCACTTTGCCGCTTCCTCGTCTTTTTTATTTAAACTGTCGTGCGAAATACAAAAATATGCAATCGTATCTTCTTCATTTTGAATAATATAAGTAGTGGCAAGCAAAGAATTTAGATAATTTTTTGCATCATTTTGCAAAAACTCATTCAAATCTTTGTCTGCACATTCAAAAGGCAAAATTTCAATATCAGGTGCAAGCACCGTCATTTTCCATTTTATGTCATTTACATTCATTGGTTATAACATTAGAAAAGTTGCCCTCGATTTTACTAACTCGTACGCTTGTCTGTATTCCATACGCCTTTCGGCTGACAGCGGCTGCACGTTTTCCATTGCTTTGGTAAAACGTCTTGCGTCTTCTCCCTCTAAAACAGGGGTGTCTTTAATTGGTCGTGCCATAATTTTTTATTTTTATTCTAAATTTTTCGTTTGCAAAAGTACAAAATTATTTTTATTTTACAATTTCTAAAATTTGTTTTTCAGTAAGTCCTGTTCCTTTGGCAATATCAGAAACAGAAAGACCAATTTGTAGAAGGTTTTTTGCTATTTCTATTTTTTCTGCTGCTTTCCCTTCTTCTCTGCCTTTTTCAATGCCAATCTTAATATTTGTGTCAATCACACTGCTTTGGTAGCGCAATGCTTCTAAATGCGCATCATATTCCTGCTGTTCAGTTTTACTCATATTGTCGCGTTTCAAACGTTCGCGGGCTTCGGGCAAGCCCTGCGCTTGGGCGTTGTCGGGTATATCGCCTGTTTTGAGAAACGAAATCCACTCGTCAAGCGGTGTAAGTGCCTTTCTGTCAAAGCCATTAACGCAAAGCAGATAATATTCAGGGAAAATATTACTTATTTCGGGTAATTTAAACTGCTTTTTTTGCATCTCGGAGAGTTGCAAAATGTCATTATCGTGCATTCCGCGAAACTCGGTTTTGCCGTGATAGACGTAATCTTTGCCCTGCCCCAAATCAAAATAAACTATATTTATCGAATAAATTTTCTTAACTTTTGAATACGGCTCGCCCTCCGAAATATATTCAGTAACAACTTTTGACACTCCGTAAAGCATTCTGTGAAAATAATCAAGTTCGCGGTTGTTTTGCACTTCCACAATTACCAATTCACCTTTGCTGTTTTCTACAAGCACATCAACGCGGTTGAATTTGTCGTCAAACGTTGATTTGTTGCCTTCGCTTTCAAGTATTTTATTAATTTTCATCGACTCATCAAGCAGGCACGACAAAAAACCTTCAAATACAACAAAATTCGACTTTTGCCTAAAAAGCCGCTTAATTGCCCAATCAAACCTGATATAATTGCTTTTTGACATAATATTTTGAAAGAAAATTGTTATACAATAATTTTCTGCAAAATTACAAATTATTTTTTTAAATAAAAGTCAAAAACTCTGTTTAAAAATATTTATTTTCATAAAGTTTTTATTAGATTTTTTTTGAAAGCACAAAAGTAAATATTATTTTTGATTTTGCAAAATATTTGTTAATAATATAAATTACGGGTTGAAAATCAATGTGTTGAAAAATAAAAACCTGATTTACATCTGATTTTCTTAATTCTTAGTTCTTAACTATTTTCAATATATATTTTGCTAAAAAATTAATAATTGCAGTGATTAGGAAAAGCAGCAGTCCGATTGCCATTAGCGAACTGAGTTTTAAGCCGTCTGCCTCACCGAATTGGTTGGCGATAATTGATGCCATTGTGTTGCCTGTGTCGGCGATGCTGTGCGGAATGTTGTTGGTGTTGCCGATTAGCATTGTTACCGCCATTGTTTCGCCGAGCGCGCGCCCCAACGCCAAAATGTACGCTGCAAAAATACCCGAAAACGACACAGGCAAACTTACGCGCCGCACTACTTCAAGTTGCGTGCTGCCCAAACTGTATGCCGCCTCTTTCAAATCGTTGGGTGTCATCGAAATAAACTCCGCGCTCAAAGACGAGGCGTAGGGAATTATCATTATCGCCAGCACTATCGCCGACAGCAACACGCTGAAACCCTGCGCATTAACGCCCCATTCTATCAGCAGCGGGCGCAGCGAATAAAAGCCCCAAAGTCCAAACACGATTGACGGAATGCCCGCCAACAAATCGACCACAGAGCCGACCACCACAGCGGTTTTTGTGCCTTTGAAATACTCGCCGTTGAACAACGCCACCGAGAGCGAAAACGGAATGCAAAACAGCACCGCCAGCAGCGAAGTTATCAAAGTGCCGACAATAAAAGGCAGCGCGCCAAATTTGTTATTCACCGCGTCCCATTCGCTTGAGCCGATAAAACCGAAAAAACCAAATTCCGAAAATGCGCCAATGCTCTGATTTACAAGTCCGTAGATAATTCCCGCCGTAAGCAGCAAAATTGATATTGCAGCGAAAAAAAGCAATGATTTGAATATTTTGTCCTTCATTTTTTGTTTTTTATTGGCACGCAGATAACGCAGATTTTACGGATTTTACGCAGATATTATTTACAATTTTTCTGCGCCGCTTGCGTGCTTTTACGCTGCGAAATTATTTACAAAAAATAAAGATTTGACAAAGAAAATGTTACAATTCAGTTAAGAACTAATATATAAGAACTAAGAATTAGGTACTACGATTTTTACAACATAGTACCTAACTCTTAGTTCTTAACTTTTAGTTTTTAGTTTTTATCTTTTAGTTTTTTAATCATCTGTTACTATTGGTCCGTCAGCAGTTGCTGGATTTGCAGCGTTGCACGAAGGAACAGCCAAGCCGAAGTCGCCTGTGCCGTCTGGGCAGCGTGCGAATGAATATTGTGGTGTTGTGCTGTCGTATTCTGGCTTAACCTTGGCACTCCAAGCACCGCCATTTGTTCTGACAAATTCGTCTATCACACTGGTATTTGGTGCTTTCAACTCAAATTTTACATTTTGTTTCGGAGAAATTCCATTTAACCCTGTTTGTTCAGTACCAAGTGCAGGGTCTTGTCCTGATTGTTGTATTGAATAATAGCCGTGCGCTGCGATTGAAACATCGCCGCCTGTCCACCAAATGTCTTCGTTGGCTGTTTTTTCGTTTTTTACAAGATATACGCCGTAAAGATTAACCGCGCTGTTAGATTTATTATAAATTTCAACAAATTTTCCATTGCCGTCTATTTCGTTTATTACCAAAACAGAATAATCTATGCCTGCAACAATAACTGTGTAACTGCCGCTTTTTTCGGCTCTGCCGCCTGCGCTGTTTTCTGCTACAATCGTATATTCAACAACTGCGCCAACCTCTTGTGCAGGAATTGTGCCGTCATAAAAATTAGGCGTATTAATAGTATTATCAAACACCAGCGTAATAGGCGTTTTCTCTACATTATTAACTTTCCAAACAAGTTGAGTTGTTGTAAGTTCGCCATCGCCCGCTACAATAGACGCGCCGACAAACACGCTCTCTGCATCTGTTGGAGAAGCAGGAGTTTGCGTAAAATTAGAAATAATTGGTTTTGCAACTACCGAGTTATTGCTTGTGCCAGGCGTTGGAGTTTGAACAACCCAAGTTGCCGAGCCGTCAGGTTTGCGCGCCGAAGCCTCATCAATAGCGAGTGCGCCAAATTCAATCTGGTCGATTACTTCGCCTGCTGCGTTTTCCAAATATACTTTGTCGCCGCCGCTGCTTAAACCAAAACCGCCTGCAACATCAACTTCCACGAACAAAAAGCCGTGAGCAGCAATTTTTGTGTTTTCAGGAAGAATTACAAACTCGCTTTTATCCTCTTTATCATAGAGCATAAAACCGCTTACATCTTTCTCCGAATTAGAATTGTTGAAGAGTTCCACCCAATCCAAATCACCGTAACTTGTACCGTCATCGGTAAAACGACCGCCGTTTGAATAGGCTTCGTTGATAACGATTGTCTTTCCTACGGTAACAACGCACTCGGCAGATTTACCATTCAGGGTTGAGACATAAATCGTTGTTGTGCCTTCTGAAACGCCTGTAATCAAACCATTTTCAACAGTCGCAATGCTTGCTTCAAGGCAGAGCCACGTCAAAGTTTTGTTACTTGCGTCATTTGGCGAAAAAGTAACGGTAAGTTGTTCTGTTTCACCAATTGCCAACTGCAATGTTGCGTGGTTGAGTGTAATACCTGCAACTTCGACAGGCTCGGGCGGTTTGCAGGCAAACAACATTGTTGCCGCAAAAGCCATAGATAAAATTTTTTGTACTTTCATTTTGAAAATATTTTATAAGGTTAATAGAAAGCGCAAAATTAATATAATAATTTCATTTTTCACCTGATTTTGTTTATTTTTATTGCAATGTAGTAAAAATGTGAAATTGAATTTACAAATTTATGATTTACGATTGGGGATTTACGATTTTTGATTTACGATTTTGGATTTATGATTTTGGATTTATGATTTTAGATTTATGATTTACGATTTTAGATTTATGATTTTTGATTTACGATTGATTTTGAAATAAGTAATGTAAAATAATTAATGTGGTTAATAATTTTTTTGAGGTGTATTAAAATAGATTTTGGTAGTAACTAAAAAAACAGGTGTCATTCCCGCGCAGGCGGGAATCTCCTTACTTCATTGTACAAATGGGATTCCCGCCTGCGCGGGAATGACAGGTTGCTTCATTTTA
>JAISKN010000262.1 GCA_031260925.1 Prevotellaceae bacterium
GAAGAAAATTTAATAACATTTATGAATTACGATTTACGAATTTTTGATTTACGATTTACGAATTTTTTAATGTAAGTGTAATAAAATTATTAATGTAATCCTTGCGTCTTTGTGCCTTCGCGCCTTTGCGGGCAAAAAATATATTTATTAACGCAAAGGCGCGAAGACGGAAAGCCGCAAAGAAACCGTAGAGTGCGCAAAGTGTTTTTTTCTTAAAAATTAACCATAAAACCAATTCCGTCTGTGTTTATACCGAAATTAATTTGCGGTTGCAACGCTGATGAAAGCGGTTTTGTTAAATATTGTTGCTCAAAATTGCTCTTTATGTTTCGTTTTCTTGTGCCGCCAACTATTGCCACAGGGACACTCGCAATAGTTACAAATTGCCCTCCAACAAACATTACATAACCTGTAAGCATAAAAGCAAGACCAAATATTTGTGGGTCAACATAGTTTGTCCTCAGCACGCCAAAATTATACAGTGCGCCAAAAGTTAAAAACGTTGCGCCAGTGCCGACACTTGCAAGTCCGCCAATCAGCAAACCGCGCCCTACTTTGCTCGTTCGGCACGCTTTGCCAAACGAACTGTAAAAATCGGCATAACCGTTTTTTTGAAAATAATTCAACATTTGGCTGTCATCTTTTCCAATTCTATAAAAATCGCGTTTAAGATTTTCGTTGTTTTCAGCAACATCAACATCTTGCGCCGAAATGCAAACAACGCCGAAAAACAGAGCGATTACAGATAAAAATAGTTTTTTCATAATACAATATTTTGGTTAATAAAATTATGTACAAAGGTAAAACTATTTTTTGTTTTGGCAAATAAAAACCAAAAACTATATTATTTTAATCTTTAACGAATTTTAACTATATTGCAGTGATAAAATCTGTTAAAAAATTTGTACTTTTGCCGCCGATAAAACATAAAATTCTGTTTTATCGATGAAAAAATAAAACTGAACACCTTTTTTGAAAACGTGAAAATGGGAAATGATTAAACCAACAGAGCCTTTGACAGTCAAAATATTTGTAGCAGAGCAATTTTGACAGTTCGCAGCAACGATTGCAGATTATTTGAATGAAATATTATTTGTTATAACAATAAAAAATTTAAAATATGAAAGTAAAAAAAAATCTTTTTTTCGTGGCAATAATGCTTGCCTCGCTGATGTTTAGCGGTTGTGAAATGGAATCCACAGACATTTATCATTATGACATCGAAACTGTAACTGCAAGTGATGCTGCATTGATGGTCGTTTATGATTATTTGAACGAAGTTGGCTGTTATACAGGCACAAAGGCATTTTTTGGAACCACTAACGAAAACGATAATCAAGCAAAAGATTTGTTTGACGAGAACGCAGGAAAAATTAAGCGTTCCGAATTGCAGGTACGTTTGAATGCAGAACAAGCCAAATGGTATGAAAAAACCGTAAAATTCTCGTATGTACTTTGGCGCGGCAAAAGTTCTTCTACGGCAGTAATAATTGATACAAAAGAATATTCATTTACTATTAGCAACAATTAAAAAAACAATACAAGAGGCTGCAAAATACAGCCTCTTGTTTTTTGTTTTATAAAATAGGGTTGTGTTAAAAAACTTTTTTGACTAATCTCACCGTCTTCTTCTCCAAGGTTTTTCGCTGTTGATTGGGGCATTTGTGTTGCGGCTGCGGCTTGGCTCACGTTTTTTGTTTCTGGCAAAATCGTTGTACTCCTTTTTTGGTCTGTCTGACCTTTCAGGTCTGTCGGCGCGTTTTCTGTCGTTGTTTCTAAATTGGCGTTCGGTGCTGTTTTTCTCTGTTTCGGTGAGGTCAAATCCGCGTCCGTTGCCTGCGAATGATGTTTTTACCTTGTCGGCTTGGTCGGCATAAACGTCAAAAAAGGTGCAACGCTGCGTTATTTCGATGTCGCCGATGCTGATTGATTTGTCGTTGGTAATATCGTTGATGATGCCCAAAACCGAGCGTGTATCAACGTTGTTCCGCGTGCCGACATTGATTTTAAACCTGACGCGCCTTCCGCGCTGCGAATTGCGCTGATAACTGTCGCCGTCAGAGCCGTTTCGTCTGCCTGGTCTGTCGCCTCTGTCGCGGGTTTCTGCCCTTTCGCCGCGTTCGCGCGCGCGTTCTCTGCCTTTTTCCCGCCGTTCTCTGCCTGAGCGTTCGCCTCTTTCACTTCTGTCGCTGCGCGAGGCGCGCTGCTCGTGTTCGGGCAAATTAATATCGGGCGCATTTTTATAATATTCCAAAAATCTGTTGAACTCCAGCGAAACAAATCTGCTCAACAATTCTTCTTTGCTCAGATAACTTAATTTTTCAACTATTTGCGGTAAAAACTGTTCGATTTCGCCTGTATTCACCTGCACATTTTCCATTTTATCAATCAGAAAAAACAGTTGCTTTTTGCAGATTTCCAATCCGTCAGGCACATACTGCTGCTTAAACTCTTTTTTGATGATTTTTTCCAATTCCTTAATTCTGCGATGTTCGCGCGAATGAACTACCGACACAGAAATGCCCGATTTGTTTGCCCTTCCTGTTCGTCCGCTGCGGTGAGTATAAATTTCGGGGTCGTCAGGCAAATTGTAGTTTATGACGTGCGTCAGGTCGCTCACATCAAGCCCGCGTGCCGCTACATCGGTGGCAACGAGCAGTTGCAGGTTTTTTATTCTAAATTTGTTCATCACCGTATCGCGTTGCGGCTGGCTCAGGTCGCCGTGCAGGGCATCGGCATTGTAGCCGTCCTGCATCAGTTTTTCGGCAACGTCTTTGGTTTCCTGCCTTGTGCGGCAAAAAACTATTCCGTAAATATCGGGGTTCATATCTACAATGCGTTTCAGAGCCAAATATCTGTGCTTTGCCTGCACCATATAATAGATGTGTTCCACATTTTCCGCGCCCGAATTGCGCACACCAACCGATATTTCGCTCGCCTGCCGCATATATTTTTTCGCGATATTGGCAATTTCTTTCGGCATTGTTGCAGAAAAAAGCATTGTGCGCCGTTCTGTCGGCACGCTCTCCAAAATTGTTTCCAAATCATCTTTGAAACCCATATTTAGCATTTCGTCTGCCTCGTCGAGTACAAGAAATTTCACATCGTTGAGTTTCACTTTGCCGCGTTTTATCAGGTCAATAAGCCGACCCGGCGTTGCCACAAGCACCTGCGGCTGCACATCTAACTGACGATATTGAGCAACAATGCTTTCACCGCCATAAACAGGCACAACTTTAAAGCCGTGCAAGTCGGCGGCGTAACTTTTGATGTCGTTTGCAATCTGTATGCAAAGTTCCCTTGTGGGCGACAAAATCAATGCCTGAGTGTGATTATCGCGCTCGTTGATGAGGTGCAAAACGGGCAGTCCAAACGCTGCGGTTTTGCCTGTGCCTGTTTGAGCGAGTGCCACCAAGTCGTTTTCCTGGTTTAGCACAAAAGGAATTACCTGTTCCTGCACAGGCATAGGAAGGTCGAAACCAAGTTTGGTTATCGCTTTTAAGAGTTCTTCCCGCAACCCTAATTCTTGAAATGTTATCATAAAAGAAAATTACACGCCGTTTGTATCGCCCCAAAAATTCTTCAAAAATATGATTTTTATACGCAGATAAATACTCTTCAACGTTGTTGATTATAAAATCTGGCGCAAAGGTAGTCATTTTTTTTGATAAGTTAATGTGTTTCAGGGAAATAGTTTTTTTTGAATTATTAAAAATAAAACAGTAATTTTGTGAAAAATTTAAAAACAAAAATTATGCAAACATTCAAAAAATACACCTCTATCGAAAACACTTTTGACAAGGGTTTCATGGAAAAAATTGAGTTGGAGGGGTTTGCTGCGCTGCAATATGTGGTGCAGGAAAAAGTTCACGGCTCAAACACCTGCTTTGTAACCGATGGCACGACTGTGCGTTTTGCCAAACGTACCGATTTTGTGGAAAGCGGCGAAAAATTCTACGACTACGAAGAATTGCTTGAACGATACACCGAAAAAGTGCTGCGTTTGTTCGTGCGCGTAAAGGCAAAATATCCCGACACACAAACGCTGTTCGTTTATGGCGAAATGTTTGGCGGCACATATCCGCACCGCGATGTGAAAAATATTTCAAAGGTAATGACCATTCAAAAAGGCGTTTTTTACAGCCCGATACACGAATTTTACGGTTTCGATTTATACATTTTTGGAGAAGAAAACGGCAGATATTTAACTGTTAATGAGATAAACGAACTCTTCTCAGTCGAAGATTTTATCTATGCCAAAACGCTGTTTCAAGGCACGTTAGACGAGTGTTTGCACTACCCGAATGCCTTTCAGAGCCGTGTGTCCGAGTGGCTTGGCTTGCCGCCGATTGACGACAATATTTGCGAGGGAATCGTCATTCGCCCTGTGGTGCCGACATATCTGCGCAACGGCTCGCGCGTGTTGCTGAAAAGCAAAAATGCCCGTTTTGCCGAAAAAAAATCCGTCAAAAAACGGCAGCCGAAGTTATATGTAGAGCCGACTTACAGCGAATCGTTAAATAATTTACTCGCCGTTGTGGAAGAATATATCACCGAAAACCGCCTGAACAATGTTATCAGCAAAATAGGCGAAGTTTCCGTGCCGCGCGATATGGGCAAATTAATAGGTTTGCTCAGCAAAGACGTGCTTGAAGATTTCCTAAAAGAACACGAAAGCGCGTATGCTTTATTGGAAAAAAGCGAGCAGAAAATTCTGAACACGCACAGCAGCAAACTTTCTACCAATTTGATAAAGCGTGTGTTAATGGGAATGTGAATTGCTTTCAAATTTGTATCTTTGTAGTCTTAGCACGCAGATGACACAGATTATACAGATTTACGCAGATTTTTAATAAAATCAAATTACATAAAACGCAGATTATTAATTAATTAACAATCTGCATTTTATATTTGTATTATCTGTGTAAATCTGTCTAATCCGCGTCATCTGTGTGCTAAAAACCTCTAAATCAATTCCCAAAAACCAATTCCCCATTTTCCACATCAATATTTACAACCGATTGGGTGGAAACTTCGCCTGAAATGATTTTTTTGGACAATTCGTTGAGCAGCAGGCGTTGAATTACGCGCTTGACAGGTCGCGCACCAAATTGCGGGTCGTAGCCCTCTTGGGCAAGGAATTTCAG
>JAISKN010000277.1 GCA_031260925.1 Prevotellaceae bacterium
ATGCCGAAGAGCGAAATGCCTGACGAGAACACAGACGACAAGATATATTTTGCGCCCGCTTCGGCAGATTCGTTGTTGCGTTTGTTGAACGCCACAAGCGTTGCCATCGGTATTGCTGCGGTTTCGATGCCGATAAAGAACAGCAAGAAATGTCCTGCCGACATCATAAAATACATTCCGAGCAGGGTCGATAGCGTGAGGAAATAAAATTCGCCTCGCCGCACAATGCTCTCTTCGCTGTTGAGCCAACGGTGCGCTTGCAGAAAAACGATAATCGTGCCGATATTCAGAATGGTTTTGATATAAGTCAGCATCGGCACATATTCGTACATTCCGCCTGACACCGAAAAACTGTCGCGCGGGACACAATTCACAATCGTGTGAATGGTCAAAAGCACGATTGCCACAGGCTGAAAATATTTCAACGATTTTTGACTTCCGAAAATATCGTAAATCAGTAAAATTACGATTACTGCCAAAAGCGACAGTTCATCGTGTAATTGTAAAAAGTCTGCGTAATTCATTATTTTTTTTATTTTTATTATATTATTTTATTTTTTATTTTCCATTTGCAAACGATAAATTTCTTTTTGCCGTTCAATTTCGCGGCGAAGTTCCTCTTCGGTAGGCAAATATAATTTATATTTTGAGGCAAAAAGTTGACTGTTTTTGCCAAGAATTGAATACCGCGCTACATCTTTGTCGGTTTCGGAACAAAGAATTATGCCAACTGTCGAATTGTCGTCTTCGGTGCGTTTCAATTGGTCGTACATTTGCACATACATATCCATTTGCCCTACATCTTGATACGTTATCTGCGTGGTTTTCAAATCAATAAGCACAAAACTTTTCAGAATATAGTTGTAAAAAACGAGGTCAATAAAATAGTCGCGTTCTTCTGTTCGTATATGCTGCTGACGAGCGACAAAGGCAAAACCTTTGCCAAGTTCCAAAACAAACTGTTCAAGGTTAGATAAAATAGATTTTTCTAAGTCCGACTCTGTAAAATTAGCATTTTGCGAAAAGCCAAGAAATTCGGCAATAACAGGATTTTTGATAAATTCGAGTTTATCAATTTGCAAATCAGCCGTTTTTTCAAGCATTTCGTTTTTTACTAAATCTTGGTGCTGTGTGAGCAACATTCTTTCATAATACTGCGAACCAATATTGCGGTCAAGCGTGCGCACACTCCACATTTGCTCGTCTGCCTCTTTGAGATACCACAGGCGCGTTTGCGGATTATCTACCCGCATTATGCTGCGAATATGACTCCACGAAAGATTACCAAAAAGCGAGGCGTTGAATTCGCCACACAGTGTGTGGCTTTTTTCAATAGCCTGATTTCCAACTGATTGTAATTCTGCACACAGTGTGTGGAGAATTGTACTTTCGTTATGTTGTATAATATTTTCTGTTAATTCTTCCAATTCTGCACACGCTGTGTGCAGAATTTTAATGTCCTGATTTTCAGAAAGTTGTAATTTGGCACACGCTGTGTGCCAAATTACATTTTCTTGAAAAGTCAAATAAAATTGCCTGAAATCGCGTAAGTTTCTCGCACTATAACCTTTTCCAAACTCTTCTGTAAGAATTTCCGAAAGATTTGCTATAAGATACGTTCCGTAATCGGCACGTTCTTTGCCTTGCTGTTCCTGTTCTACAATGCGTTTGCCAAGATTCCAATATGTTTCGAGCATAGCCGTATTTATGGCACGATACGCCCGCGATTGTCCCTGCTGGATAATCGTTTTTATATCGTCTAAAAATGACTGCTCGTATTTAACAATATTGGTATTCATAATTTTTTTATATTTGAGTGCAAAATTTTTAATTTTTATTCTTTATCAAAAATTCCACAATTTGTTTATTTGTTTCGTCAGGGTTGTCCATATTGGCGCAATGTCCTGCAATTTGTATCATATACAATTCACAGTTTTCATCTGTTTTCTGCCATAAATTCACTGCTTTTCTGATATTGCCTGATTTGTCGCCGCTTCCGCATAATAACAGCACGGGAACAGGAAAACGATAATCATTATCTTGGTGCAAACACTGCATTACCGACATCGTAATATCAATGATTGTCTGCTTGCTTAACTTTTTAAAGCAATTTTTTACATAATTTTGCGCATATATTGTATTTCCACAAGCGGCGGCACTTTGATTTATCAATGTTTTATACGGATAACATTTGAAAATAAATTTTGACATTTTGAGCATTATTTTTTCAAAAATTGTCAATTCCTGCGTGTTTTTTGTTGAATCTATCAAAATCATTTTCGATACTTTTTCGGGATAACGGTAAGCGATTTCCTGCGCCAAATTTCCGCCCATTGACTGCCCGATAAATGCAGCATTTTTGATTTTGTGTATTTCAAACAGTTTCAAAATATCGTCAATCATATCACAAAAATCGAATTTCTGCGGCTCTTTTAATACAGACAAACCGTGTCCGCGAGCGTCCCAAGCAATAACATTATAATTTTCGTCAAACACAGAGAGTTGCTTTTCAAACATAACGTGGTCGCAACCCGCACCGTGCAGCAAAAACACAACCTCATTGCCTGTTCCCTGTCTGTACCAATAATTTATATCGCAATTTTTATTGGTAAAGTGTAATTGTTTATAATTTTCAAAATTCATTATTTTTGAATAATATTTTTGTCAAAATCAATTTTTTGTTAAATCAATATTTCTTTTAAAATTATTGCCAATTAAACAAGTGGCTTTCCCTTTAATTTGTTCTTTCGTTATAACTCCTAAATATCTGCTATCAAACGCATCATCTCTATTATCTCCCATAACAAAATAACAATCATTCGGAATTATTATTATTTCAATATCGGCTTTTTCATTTGAAAACTCCAAATATTTCCAAATTAAATGCTTATGCCCATTAGGCAATTCTTCTTCGTATTCATCATAATATTTGGCAAAATTTTCAGTATTATGTAAAGAATATTTTAAAAGATTATTATTTATTATTAAAAAATTATCTTTTATACTCAATGTATCATTTGGTTTTCCAACAATGCGAAATGCGTGCAATTCATCATTTATTGAGAATATAACAATATCTCCATAATCAGGGTTAGCATTTTTAAAAGCCTGCATATCTGCTACAACATAATCGTTTAATTGAATTGTTGGCGCATTTGCCGTTGTAGGAATTTGAAAATGGCGCACAAATTTATATTGAGGACTTAACGGACTTTTAAAAAACAACCAAGCACCAAAGAAAATAATTATTCCAAAAATCAAATGAAAATACCACTTATTATATTTTTTTGCAACATAATTTTTTTGTTTTTTTGCATTTAGGCAAGCGTCAATTATCGCAAATAGCATTATCGCAATAAATATAGTATATACAATAATATTACCATAAAAAGTTGTTGATAATTTTGTAATTGCAGCAATTAACGGCACAAAAACCAAACAAATAAATAAAATTATAGCCTTTTTGATTTGTCCATTGTAAATTTGCCCAACTCCAAACATCAAAAGCGAAAACAATAATGCTTTCCAAATTTTTCTTGGCTTGTAATTTATATCAGTATTTTCCATTTTTAAATTTTATTGATTTCAAAATTTTACCTCAAAAGTTGCGCAATCACCCCGCCCAAACTGCTGTTAATCATATCAGAAACCCACATTGGCAGTGAGCCGATTGCCACGATTGCTACGATAAGCACTATGACCGACAGGCGTTCATACCAAACGGCATCGGTGAGTTGCAAATGGTGTTCGTCCTGCACTTTGCCGTAAAGCAGTTTTCCAACCACTCTGAGAAT
>JAISKN010000286.1 GCA_031260925.1 Prevotellaceae bacterium
TGGTCTGCAACCTCTTCGATAGAGTAGCATTTTTGTTCGAGCAGTTGCTCATAATACGAAATTGCAGCGTTCAAATCTTTTACAGCAATTCCAATGTGTTCAATGTGTGATGGTTTCATTTTAATATAAATTATGAATTATAAATTAAGAGTTAAGTTTTTAATATACTGATAATTAATCATTTAAGACTAATTATTGATTATTAAAAAAGTGTTGCAAAGTTACAATTTTATTTTTTGAATAACAAACATTTAATTCACAGATTACACAGATTTTCACAAAAAAAAATAATTTGTGGAAATCTGTGTAATCTGCGGACAATTATTATCTATTTCTCTGCTTTCATTTGCGGGAAAAACAGCACTTCCTGTATTGCCTGCTGACCTGTCATCAGCATCACCAACCTGTCCATTCCGATGCCCATACCAGAGGTGGGCGGCATACCATATTCGAGGGCGCGGACAAAGTCGAGGTCAATGTACATCGCCTCGTCATCGCCTTTTTCGGAGAGGCGGAGTTGTTCTTGGAAACGTTCAAGTTGGTCAATCGGGTCGTTGAGTTCGCTGTATGCGTTGGCGAGTTCTTTGCCATTGACCATTAACTCGAAACGCTCGGTGAGTTCGGGGTTGCTGCGGTGGCGTTTGCAGAGCGGCGACATTTCAATCGGGTAATCGGTTATGAATGTCGGCTGAATGTAGTTGCCCTCGCATTTTTCGCCAAAAATCTCGTCAATCAACTTGCCTTTGCCCATTGTTTTATCAACTTCGATGTGCAGTTTGCGGGCAATTTCGCGGATTTCGTCTTCGGTTTTTCCATTCAAATCTTCGCCTGTGTGTTCTTTGATTGCATCAAGCATTGTAATGCGTTTGAACGGTGCTTTAAACGAAATCTTTCTTGCACCAATTTCAACTTCAGTCGTTCCATTCACGTCTAAACAAATTTTTTCAAGCATTTTTTCGGTCGTGTCCATCATCCAATTATAGTCCTTGTAGGCAACATAAATTTCCATACAGGTAAATTCTGGGTTGTGCGTTCTGTCCATTCCTTCGTTGCGGAAATTTTTTGAAAATTCATATACGCCCTCAAATCCGCCGACAATTAAACGTTTGAGATACAGTTCGTTAGCAATACGCAGGTACAACTCAATATCAAGCGCGTTGTGGTGCGTGGTGAATGGTCGCGCCGATGCACCGCCTGGAATTGGCTGCAAAATCGGCGTTTCAACTTCGATATAATTATTTGAATTGAAAAACTCGCGCATCGACTGATAAACCTTTGTCCGTTTGAGGAAAATATCTTTAATGCCCTGATTTACAACCAAATCGACATAACGCTGACGATAACGCTGTTCGGGGTCTTCAAAGGCATCGTAGGCAATTTTGTTGCCCTGCTCGTCTGTTTTGTACTTGACAATCGGCAGCGGGCGCAGCGATTTCGACAGCACAGTAAGTTCCTGCGCGTGAACTGAAATTTCGCCCATTTGCGTACGGAAAACGTAACCGCGAATGCCGATAAAATCGCCAATATCAAGCAGTTTTTTGAAAACGGTGTTATACATTTCGGGCTGGCTTTCCGTAGAAATATCATCGCGCGAAACGTAAAGTTGTATTCTGCCATTGCTGTCCTGCAACTCCACAAAAGACGCTTTGCCCATAATTCTGCGGCTCATAATTCTGCCCGCAATGCACACCTGCCGTTTCGGCTCAAGCGTGTCGTCAAATTCGGCTTTAATATCAACCGAAAAAGCATTTGTTGGGTAAAGTGCTGCGGGATAAGGATTTATACCCATTTTTTGTAATTCTTCGCGGCTGTTGCGGCGAAAAATTTCCTGTTCTGAAAAATTTTCCATCTGAACTATGATTTTAATATGATTATTTTTTATTATTATGATTTTATTCTTGTCGTTCTATAAACTTTCCACCTCTACACTCTATATAATTTCTAAATTGTTCGTGTGTTTTAAAAGGTTTTAATAAGATTTTTAAAGTATCATTATCATAAATAAAGAATACTTGGTCAAAAAATGCACTATCTTTTTCGAGAAAATGATACAGAAATTCCTCGCGTTTTATTTTATTATTATCATTTATTGTATCGTAAAATAAAATAATTTGCTTCTGTTCATTAATTATTCTTTCATATTCGTCTGTTCTGTACATTATTGTATATGCTTGGTCTATAACAGTATATGTCGAAAAACCTACAACAAACAACAATAATATAATGCTAATAACAAAGTACCACCAAAACACTATTTTCCATTTATTTTTTTCCTTTTCCATTTTCTTTTAATTTTTACGCGCAGATTTAGCGGATTTGCGCAGATTTATTATTTTGATAATCAAGTATATAGATAATACCAATATGTGAATTATTAAGAAAAAAGTTAAATACCATAAAGGTAATACCTCATAATGTCCTAACTCTACAAAAAAGTACGGATAGTAGAAAAAGCCACTGTAAGATAAAAATAAAATAGCGTTGATTTTGGCAAAATTTTTTTCAAATATCCAACATAGGAAAATCAGAAATAAACAAATTGCTGTTATAATAAAAGCCAAATATACAAATGTGTCATCTGTCATATTCTTATGATTTAATTTATTTTAAAAATAATCTGTGAAAATCTGTGTAATCTGTGGACTATTATCTTTTCCGCAAAAGTACAAAATTATTTTCATTAAATAAAACTTTGATTATCAGCATTTTAATAATTTTTAATTTTTAATTTTTAATTTTTAATTAAATTTTGTATTACCTTTGCACGTTTTTTAATCATTTTATCATTAAACATTAATAATTATTTAAAAAATATGAAACTTTTAGAAAACAAAACTGCGTTGATTACAGGCGCAGCGCGTGGAATTGGCAAGGCAATCGCCATAAGATTTGCACAGGAAGGCGCAAATATCGCCTTTACCGATTTATTCAGAAACGAGGCAATGGAGGCAACCGAAAAGGAAATTGCCGCTCTCGGCGTAAAAGTGAAAGGTTATGCTTCCAATGCAGCCGATTTCGCTGATACTCAACGAGTTGTAAATGAAATTGCCGCCGATTTCGACAGAATTGATATTTTGGTAAATAATGCAGGAATTACCAAAGACACGCAACTCAAACGAATGACCGAAGAGCAGTGGGACGCGGTAATTAACGTCAATCTGAAATCGGTTTTCAATTTCACAAAGGCAATTCAGCCGATTATGTGGAAACAGGCTGGCGGCAGCGTTATAAATATGAGTTCCGTTGTGGGCGTGTCGGGCAACGCGAGCCAGTGCAACTATTCGGCATCGAAAGCAGGCATTATCGGTTTCACCAAGTCGGCTGCCAAAGAGATGGGCATTCGCGGCATTCGCCACAACGCGATTGCGCCGGGCTTTATCATCACCGAAATGACTAATCAACTGCCCGAAGAGGTGAAAAAAGCGTGGGCAGAGGCAATTCCCCTCAAACGCGGCGGCACGCCGGAAGATGTCGCCAACGTTGCAGTATTCCTTGCATCAGACCTCTCTTCGTATGTTTCTGGACAAGTTATTCACTGCTGCGGCGGAATGAATATGTAGGTTTAGTTTTTAGTGTGTAGAGTATAGTGTGTAGAAAAACCGTTGTAGCGAGGGTGCGCCTTGCTGCTACAACGGTTTTTATCATTCATAATTTATTCCGCCTCAATATTCAGATTTTCCACAATAAATTCCTGTCGTTCGCGGGTGTTTTTGCCCATATAGAAACCGAGCATATCGGCAACGGCATCTTCTTTGCGGAGAGTAATGCGGTCGAGGCGCATATCTTTGCCTATAAAGGTTTTGAACTCGTCAGGATTGATTTCGCCAAGACCTTTAAAGCGCGTGATTTCGGGGTTTGCACCGAGTTTTTTTATCGCCTCTTCGCGTTCCTCTTCCGAATAACAATAGAAAGTATCTTTCTTATTTCTGACACGGAAAAGCGGTGTCTGTAAGATATAAACGTGTCCCTTTTTTATCAAATCAGGGAAAAATTGCAGGAAAAACGTCATCAGCAAAAGTCTTATGTGCATACCATCAACATCGGCATCGGTGGCGATAATCACTTTGTTGTAGCGCAAGCCGTCAAGTCCGTCTTCGATATTGAGCGCGGCTTGCAGCAGGTTGAACTCCATATTTTTATAAACAATCTGCTTGGTTTCGCCGTATGAATTGAGCGGCTTTCCGCGCAGAGAAAAAACAGCCTGAAAATTTGCATTTCGCGTTTTGGTAATTGACCCGCTCGCGGAATCGCCCTCAGTGATAAAAATGCAGGTTTCGTCTTTGTCTTCATCTTTGCCTCTTGCGTCATTAAAATGCGTGCGGCAGTCGCGAAGTTTGGGGTTGTGCATATCAATTTTCTGCGCCCGCTTTTTGTCGGTTTTGGTAACGGTGGCAATGGCTTTGCGCTCCTTTTCCGATTCCTGTATTTTTTTTAACAGAATATCAGCAACAATCGGGTTTTTATGCAAAAAATTATCAATCTCTTTTATTGCAAAATCACCCATAAATTTCAGAACTGTGGTGCTGTTTGGGTCTTTGGAATTAATTTTTGGAGAATTAAGTTTTCTTTTGGTTTGGCTCTCAAAAACAGGCTCTTGCACAGCAACATAAATAGCAGCCACAAGCCCGCTTCTAATATCGGCATATTCCATATTTTTGCCGTAAAATTCCTTTACCGTTTTAGCAAAAATTTCTTTAAAAGCACTTTGATGCGTGCCGCCGTCTATTGTGTGCTGCCCATTTACAAACGAATAATATTCTTCGCGAGATTGATTAATGTGCGTAAAGGCAATTTCAATATCTTCGCCTTTTAGATGCACAATCGGGTAGAGCGGCTCGGCGGTAATACTCTCGTCAAGCAAGTCCCAAAGTCCGTTTTTTGAAAAGAATTTTTTGTCGTTAAGATTAAAAACCAGACCTGTATTCAAATACGAATAATTGCGCAACATTGTTTCGAGAAACTCAATATTTATCGAATAATTCTCGAAAATTCCGAAACTGTTGTCGGGGGTAAATTCTATGTAAGTGCCGTTTTGCTCGGTGGTGGGCAAAAGTTTTGTTTCGCTCAGCAAAACGCCTTTTTCAAAGCGCACTTCCTTAACTTTTCCTTCTCGAAATGAGCGTACAATAAAATTTGACGACAGCGCATTAACTGCCTTCAAGCCTACGCCGTTCATTCCGACTGATTTTTGAAACACTTCGGAGTCGAATTTGCCGCCTGTGTGCAGTTCCGACACCGCTTTTACCATTGCGCCCTGCGGTATTCCGCGCCCGTAATCGCGCACGGTGATTGTGGTTTTGTCTGCAGTAATGTCAATCTTGTTGCCGAATTTCATACGAAATTCGTCTATGCAGTTGTCAATAACTTCTTTGAACAGAATATAAATTCCATCGTCAGACTGCGAGCCGTCTCCAAGTTTGCCGATATACATTCCCGGACGCACGCGCACCGCCTCCAACCCTTCCAAATGCACAATTTTTGCATCGGAATAATCTACGCTATTTACATTATTAATGTCAAGTTCTTCCATTTTAAATTATTTTTGACCCGTATTTTTTCTCTGAAATTGCGGTGCAAAAGTACAAAAAATATCTTTTTTAAAATTTATTGTTAATAACTTTTTATTTTTTTCTTGCGGGTCTATTTTGTCTGAACCACGATTTTTACAAGATTAATAAGATTTTCAAGATTTTTCTTATATCCTGTTAATCAAGAAAACCTTATTAAAATCGTGGTTCAGATTATTGGCAACACGCCGATTACAAATCGAGATGAGCGAAGGTTATTTTTTTCAATGTTTGAATCTGCTTTTTTTCTTTTTATATGCTTGTGTGGGTACAATTGGTTTTAGCGTTGGTATTGGATTACCACTTGAATGTAGATGATTATATTCATCTAAAAACAAACCACATAATTCTTTTGTCTTAAATGTATTGTGAAATACATCAATAAAAACAAATGTTCCACATTCAGTAACATAATACCCTCTTTGCGTAAGCATATAATTTGATGTGGTATTTGGGTAAAACTCTATCAAATTTAATTTATAATAATTGCCGACCTTAATTTTTATTGAATGAGAATCAGGCATCATACATCTACAAGACACTATTTTAAAAACAGAATCGTGTTTTGTAACCTCAATTATGTAAAAAGCATTATCAATAGTATCAATACTATTAATTCTTAAACTGTCTTTATTATCAATAGTATCAAGATTGCAACAATACACAGATTTAATAATATACAATAAAAAGAATGTTAATATATATTTTTTCATTTTAGAATTTAATTAATAATTATTGTATTGGTTTCCAAATTTCACCATTAGGACTTGGTATAGTTGTATAATCTCCGCTGGCGCGGGCTTGCAGCCTGTGCCGACATTGCTAATTTATTGATTTTTAAGGTACTGACTGCAAGTTTGCACCAGCGTAGAATTTTTAAGTTGTTATCATATAATGCGTAGATATTCTACTCCCCACTACAAACTACTCACTAATTTTATTGCTCTCAACACCTCTGCCACTGTTGGTGCGAAACTCATTGCGCCGTGTCCTTTGAAAGGCGGGTTGCCGTCATAGAGTTCCGACAGCGTGCCGACTGTGAGTTCGGTGAGTTCGCTTTCAAAAGCAGACAAAATGCGCTGCAAAAACGAGATGCCGTTTTGTTTGTAAATTTTGAGATACGCCTCTGCAAACGCGCCTATTGTCCAAGTCCAAACGGGACCATTGTGATAATTACGGTTGCGTTCGAGCATTCCGCCTACATAATTTGGGCGGTACATTCCGCTTTTCGGGCTGAGCGAGCGCAACCCTTTTACCGTTAGCAGTTCGCGGGTAACAAAATCAACTACCGCCTTTTGCTGCTTTTTGTCAAGCGGCGAGTAGGGCAGCGATACGGCAAAAATCATATTTGGGCGCACCTCTTTATCGCAATAATCGTCATCGATAAAGTCGTAAAGATAATTGCCGTTCCAAAATTTCTGCACAAAGGAATTGCCTGTTGTCGAAGACTGATACGAAAGCAGAGCGTTGAGATTTTCGTTGCCCAAAGTTTCGGCTATTTCTGCGCAAAAACATAAAGCGTTGTACCATAGTGCATTAAACTCCACAATGTAACCAGTGCGCGACGTAATAGGCAAATTGTTTTCAACGGCGTTTTGCCACGTTGCAGGCTTTGTTTTGCCGTCAGAGTAGAGCAGTCCGTTATCGTGCAAAAAGAGGTTTGGGTGGTTTTGTTTTCTGATAAATTCGATAATGTCAAGCGCGATTTTCCCGTATTTTTCCACTGCTTTTTCTATTGAAACGGCTTTTGCATATTGCTGAATATCCCAGATAAACCAAAGCAGAACATCGGGAGCGGAAATTTCTGCCAGCCCCCCAACCCCCCTCAGTGGTGCTTCTTGTTCTCCCCCTGAGGGGGAGTTAGAGGGGGCTTTGTTTTTCAAAAATACCTCTAACTCTTTCATTGCCGTACCTGCGATTTTTTCAAACATTTCTATATTATCAACCGCCAAAGTTGCGCCTGCAAGCGATATAAAACTGTCTCTTGCTCTCGGCTTAAACCAAGGGTAGCCAGCAAGCAGATAGTAATCGCCGTTGTTTTGTAGGGGCGTTGCGCGCAACGCCCCTACGCGCCCTGCCTCTACATTAACATAAAACTGTTTTACAGCATTTTTTAAACAGGAATAAAAATCTGTTGAAACATCTATTTTTGCTAATTCTTTTTCAAAATTTGACTTTAATAACCTTGATTGAGTAGGCAAAATTCCTGCAGAAAAAACTATCGGCTCGCCTTTTTTTATTGGCATTTCAAAATATCCTGCCGCAAACAAATCTTCCTTAAAATTGTATCCGCGCTCTTCCTCTTTGTAATATTCAATGCCTTTGTACCAGTTCGGCTCGGAAATAAACTCCGATTTCGCGTTTGTCTGCATCACAAGATTTGGGTAATTTTCGTACAGGCAAAACGAAACGCCGTTTGGCACATTACTATAATGTGTGTTTGCTGTTGAATTTTCAAATGTCAATTCATTCACGCTGCGGAATGCAAGAAATGGTTTCAGACGTAGCGTTGTAGGCGAATGAGCCTCCAAAAGCGTGTAGCGGATATAAATTCGGTTTTCGTTTTGCGCAATAATACGCTCTTTTTTGAGAACTACGCCGCCAATTCGGTAAATCGTGGTTGGAATGCCGTCAATGTGAAATTCGCGTATATATTTGTGTCCTTTGGGGCTGAAATAATTGTCGCGGTAACGGTGAATGCCGAGATTAAACTCTGCGCCGTGCTGAATAACAGTTTCGTCGAGCGAAGAGAGCAAAACGTGATTGCCGCCGTCTATTTCGGGCGCAGGCACAACCAGCAAACCGTGATATTTCCTCGTATTGCAGTCAGTTATTGACGAACTCATATACGCGCCCGCCATATTTGTCTGCAAAAATTCTTTACTTAAACTTTTTTCAAGATTTGTAAGAAGTACCCTGTCAAATTTTAAATAACTCATTTTTTTAAAAATTATGAAATATGAATTAAGAATTATGAATTAAAAGACTGCGCAAAGTTAGCCTTTTTTTTGAAAATCGCAAAATCAAAAATAAGAGGTTAATAATTTTTTTGAGATGCTATTAGTTTAAAAAAATTATTAAGATAATAGAAAAACAATCAAAGAAATAGAATATAAAATAAAGAAACCTGTCATTCCCGCGCAGGCGGGAA
>JAISKN010000297.1 GCA_031260925.1 Prevotellaceae bacterium
CCATCAACCATAAAATCGCCTTTATTAATATACTCAACTTTCTGTTTATAAGAGAGTTGATTTAAGAAAAAAGTTTCGCGAATATTACCTGTATCGGTATTTGCCGACACCAAAGCAAAACTTAAATTGCTGTTTTCCAAATAAATTTTATCGGGCTTTTGCAATTTATTTATGCCGTTAATATCCAAATACAAATGTTTTGTAAGCCCCGCCTCTTCTAAATAATACAGATATTTTAAAAATGTATTTCTGTCTATCTCAATGCGTTGGCTTAACTTGCTTACATTGGGAATAAAAGGAACCGACTCGGCAATTATTTGCAAAAGTTGCTTAATTTTAGGAATATAAGCAATTTCAACGCCGCGCAACAATGGCAATTCCACTTCAATTATCATATTAATAACCTCTTCAACTCTGTGATAATAAAGCGTTGGGGCTTCGTTATAAAACGGATAATAACCGTGTTGCAGGTATTGCGGAAAATATTCCAAAGGTTTAATTCTGTTCAAAATTGCCGCAGCAATTTCTCTATGATTTTTAATAATGTCGGCAAAATTAACTATTGAAAAATCGGTTTTCTGGTTGAAATTAAGAAATTCTCTGAACGAAAGTCCCTGCATATAATACACTACTGCTCTGCGGCTTAAATCCACTTTTGAATTTAAAATTTCGAGCATCGACGAACCTGTAAATACTACTTTTAAATCAGGAAAATCGTCATAGAGATTTTTCAGTTCCACCGACCAATTTGGATATTTGTGTATTTCGTCAAGAAACAGATATTTTCCGCCACGCTTTGAGAACATATCAGCCAAATCAACTAATTTATGCTCCGAAAACCAGATATTGTCCATACTCACATAGAGGGCGTGTTCGTCTGTGCCGTAATGCTGTTTGATATATTGCAGCAAAAGCGTGGTTTTTCCAACGCCGCGCGGTCCAATAATACCCAAAAACCTGTAATTCCACTCTATTTCATTCATTTTGCTGCGAACAAAATCAAGTGAGGTTTGGTTTATTTTCTGCACTGATTTTTCTATTAATTTTTCCATATTTTTATATTTTGCTGATTTGACTCTGCAAAGATACAAACTTTTTGTTGAATCAACTCAACAATTTGCAATATTTTTTTACTTTAAATATATAACTGTCATATATTCAAAAATTTGGCTATCAAATCAAAATTATTTTTTCGCGCCCGCAGAAAATTCAATAATTCTAAATTCTTCAATCTGACTTAAAAAAATCTCTTTATTAATAAATTTGAAAAGCAAATCGGGAACGGTGTCATTCCCGCGAAGGCGGGAATATCCTTTTTCCTTTTGTATTTGGGGATTCCCGCCTTCGCGGGAATGACAAGATGTTTTTCTGTTTTCATTCTCTTTAACCAACGCCTCAGTATAGGTTTCGTCAATTCTTTCGGCGCAGTTTTTTAGGGAATTAAACAGCACAATAGTATCTTTTGGCATAAATTCCAAGAGCGAAATCAGCCCAAGCCCCTCCCCCGACCCCTCCCCACAAATGGAGGGGAGTTGAATGTCAGGCACAATCGAAATTTCTTCGACTTCGGAAATCGAGAGTTGCTTTTCGATGTCAAAAATTCTGATACTTTCGACAGTGTCGCCGAAAAAATCAAGGCGGTAAGGCAGTTCGTTTGCAAACGAAAAAATGTCAATAATGCTGCCGCGCACGGAAAATTGCCCTGCCTCATACACAAAATCAACTTCCTCAAAACCAAGTTCTTCCAACTTTTTTTGCAAAATATTGGTGTCGAAATTTTGATTTTTTTTCAGCGTAATTTTTATCTCGTCAAAACCGTCAAAGGAAATCACTTTTTCGAGCAAGGCATCGGGGTAAGTTACTGTGATACAGGTATTTTGCGAATTGATTTTGTTCAGTGCATCGGTGCGCAAAATCTCATTTGCCTTGTCAATTCCGCCCGATTTGTTGATTTTTTTGTACAGCGCAGGAAACATCGCAACGCTGTTTTTATCAACAATCTGCGAAATATCAAAAAAGGCGTAACCTGCACTTTCGGCATCGTCTGCCACAAACAAAATATTTTTTTTGCTTTGGTTAAACAGTTCGCACACAGCCGCTTGCCTTGCAGACGCAAAAAGCGAGCCAACAGACAAATGCCTGTCCGCTCCAATACTCCACTCGCAAATCTGCTTGATAAGCGGGTGAGAGGAATAAATATGAAAGAAATCTGTTAAAGTCATATTAAAAGATATGAGACCGCTTCGCTGCAAGACACAAGATTGGTTTCACGCAGAGAACGCATGGATATTATAATTTACGATTTTGGGGACAACCTGTTTCAAAAATAATCGTAAATCAAAAATCGTAAATTTTATTTCGTCAGCATTTTCAGTCCTTTCGGCAAAATTTCCGCTGTAATTGGGCTTTTGCCTGCAATTTCTACGCCGTCTGTTTCGATTGCAACGAGGCTTTCGGTTTTTGCCGTAAAGCACTCTGTTTCAAATGAATAGACAAGTTCGTGTTCGTCTATTCTGCCTTGAAAAAGATACTTTAAGCCTGAAAGAATCTTTAAAAATGACGGCTGTTTTACCGCTGTAACGTGCAAAAGACCGTCTGTCGGGTCGGCTTTCGGCACCTGTTTTATGCCTCCGCCAGAAAAGCAGCCGTTGCCGATTGCAACAGAAAAAATCTTGTGTTCAACTTCGTAATCTCCCTTTAAAATCATTGATTGTGAGGCTGTTACGAACACCGCAATCAACACCGAAAATGTGTAGGCAAACGAACTTCCGCCAAAATATTTTTTGAGTTTATTGGTAATTTGCACCACTTTTCCGTCGAAACCCAATCCTGCGCCGTTCATAAAATAGCGCACAGAATCTTCGTTTTCAAGATTTTTGTACGTCAATTTGCCGACATCAACATTCACGGATTTGCCGTTGCGGAAAAGGTTGTTGAGTGCGCCGACTTTTTTTGACAGTTTCCAGTAGCGCGCCCAGTCGTTGCCGGAGCCGTAGGGCAGCACCGCAAGCGTAACGCTCTCTTTGTCAGCGATTTGCGAAGTGTAAATGCCATTTACAACTTCATTCACCGTACCGTCTCCGCCGACAATAAAAAAGTGTCTGATGCCTTTTTCTGCAAGATTTTTGGCGATTTCAACAGCGTGTCCGCGATATTCGGTCAGCACTTTGGTGATTTTTATACCTATTTCGGAGAAAAAATTGTCAATTTTTGAATAATTTTTTCCCAAAACTCGCCTGCCAGCGTGAGAATTGACAACCACGCCCCAATGCACGTCTAAAATTGTGTTATTCATTGTTTTTTTATAGAAAATTTGGCTGCAAAGTTACAAAAAAAACTGAATTATGCTTTCAAAACTCTCTCAAAAAGTTAAAAATTGTAATAAATTTATTTTTGTAAATAAAAAAATTATACCTTTGTCGCCGAAAAAATCATAAAATGTTTTAGCAGGCGAATTATCGCGTTTCAGACAGTTTTATAATATCTGTTCTCAAATTCTTGGGACAGTGTCCCAAGAAAGATACTAATGAAAATTATAAAAAAATAAAAACTATAAAATATTCAGAATCAGAATTTACAAAATTAAATGATTTACAAGATAAAACAATCCCGTTAATCCCAAAATCTTGAAAATCCTGATTCAGACAATTTAATTAACATATTTTTTTACTCTAACAACAACTTTTATTTATGAAAAAAACCTTATTTTTTACAAAAACGTTTGTTTTAGCAGCGTTTTTAGGTTGTGCAATTTCCACAAATGCACAAAACCTGCCTGTTACAATTAACCAATCTACAGGCGTTTCTCAATCTTGGATTACTCCACACAACAACGGTTTTAATTCTGTTTGGGAAAACGGAACAGGATTTCAACTTTATCAAAGCAACGGCGGAATGGTTGTTGCTTTTACAGGAATTCCAACTTCGGCAGTTATAAATCTTCACCGATATAGAAATACTGCAACCTGTTTTTCTGTTTATCCAAATGTATATATTCAGGCTTCGGCAGATAATTCTTCTTGGCGGGAAGTAGGTCATTTACCACTATCCAATCCGTCTGATGCAACTCTACATACAGACAACACTGTAACGGTACAACTGCAACCTACAGACAAATTTTTGCTAATTTATCGCACTCAATCTATAGGCAAATGTATGCTTACTGACTATACAGACGGCTTTGCTTATCTTAAAGATTTGACCATAAATGGCTATGTGCCAACAGGAATTGTCGTTGATTATGATGGCAAAGCAGGCACTTATACTTTAAATTTGCCTTGTACTGCTGTAGATGTTACGGCTGAACTTTGGGGCGGCGGCGGCGGCGGCGGCGGCGCGTGGTCTGATGCAAATGTTGCTTTTCCTGCTCGAATAGGGGGAGCGGCAGCGGCAGGCGGCGGCGGCGGCGGCGCATATATCAATGTAAATCCTTTTACTCCAAGTTCCGATGTGGTTATTACAGTGGGCGATGCAGGAGATAAAGGAGTTGGCACTTCAAATTCAAGTGGTTCGAGTGGTGGAGATTCAAAAATTCAAGTTGGAACAAACATTGCTCAAGCAGGCGGCGGCGGCGGCGGCGGTGCTGCTCATAGTCAAGGAATATCAATAGCCCACGGCATTGGTGGTAGTGCTGGCACGCCATCTCAATCCCCATCTGGTATTTTATCATTTACAGGGTCAAATGGAATTGCAGGAGGAAATGGAGACAGAAATAACAATGGCAGTACAACTGAAGCAGACGCAGGCAATGGTGGAGATGCTGCAAGAACTGATATTGGGGGTGGAAAAGGAGGAGACGGCGGCTATACAACCTCGCGAGGCAGTGATAATGGAAAAGTTGGAAAGATTTACGGCGGCGGCGGCGGCGGCGGTGCTTCTTATCAAACACTGTCCACAGATGGAGATAAATATGGCGATGGTAATAATGGTGCAGCAGGCAACGTAAAAATTTCTTTTGACTTAAACATTCCAAGCATAACATTAACAAACAACAACGGATTAACATTCTGCGAGGGCGAAAATACAACCTTAACCGCAGCAACCTGCGATAATTCCACAACGTATCAATGGTACAAAAATGGTGCGCTGTTTGCAAATACAGCAGGCATAACAGTTTCAGAAACAGGCGATTACTATGTTGTTGCAACTTTATCCTACACCGCAGACCAAATGCGCTCAATGCTTGGAATAGACGATTCGGTACTTCTACCTGGAGCATCGTACCCTGTTTCTACAAGTAAAATTTCAGATGTTGTGAGAGTTGATGTAAATGCTCTTCCGTCAAAAACTTCGTCAAACGCAGAGATTTGTTCCGGCGAGGCAGTGCCATTTACGCCAGAAAATGACGATATAGATTATACATTTACTCCGCAGGCAAATGAAATCGGCGCAACATCAGACATTTCTTTATTGCTTGAAAACACAACAGGCGAACTGCAAACCATAATCTATGACGTAACGCAGCACAACAGCGTTACAGGTTGCAACGGCGCGCCATTTACGCTTACTGTAAATGTAAAACCTGAACTTGAAGAAATACCGGAATTGCACAGAGAAACTATCGGCGACAACGGCGTAGAAGCAGATTGGGAAATCGAAATGAAGGCAACTGTATATTGGATTGCAGACGCAAACGCAATCAGTTATAATTTGAATATTTACGAAAATGGAGATGAAACTCCTGTAAATGAAACTCCAATCAATATTCCCGCAAGCGAAACTTCATATATGATAGATATTGTAAAGGACTTCGCTTACAAAGTCGAAGTAACGGCGGAATACGACTGCAACGAAACTTCTGACCCTCTTACATTTGCATTTGACGAAAGCGGCACAACCAAACTGCCAGAAATCGACTTTACAAAACTGAATGTTTGGACATCAAACGGAACGCTCTATCTGCGAAGCAGCAAAGACGGCGAATTAACAATCTACAACATTGTGGGCAAAGCATTGCAAACTCTGCGCCTTAATGCAGACCAAACTTCCGCTGCCGCTCTTCCGCAAGGCGTGTATCTGCTCAAATCCGGCAAAAATGCGGTAAAGGCAATGGTAAACTAAAAGATAAAAACTAAAAAACTTCCAAGTGCTTGAAACTTGGAAGTTTTTTTATCATTTATCATTAATCATTAAAAATTAATTTGTAACTTTGCAGTGTAAAAAAAACAAAAAATATTATGGCAGCATTATTAGAGTGTCCAACATTGGAAAACATACAAAATATGTCCATCAACGAACAGTTAGAAATGTGCGGTGTGCGGTTTAGTACAAACGGCGAGCCAATATTAAAATCTCATAACGAGGTTTTTACAGATTTTGCGCAAAAATTAGTCAATTTTTACGGCGAAACCATTAAACAACCGCTAAACAAATCTCTTTCAAATCATCAACTGCAAACAATTTAAGTTATGCAAAAATACGAAATTTATTATACCGAAAGAGCGCAGCAGGATATTGAAAGAATTTACGAATATATCGCTTATGAGGTACTGTCGCCTCATACTGCGGTCAAATATTTCAACGAAATACTTGACAATATTGATAAACTAAAAACTGTCGGCAGTTCGTTTGCATACAGTCAAAACGCATTTTTGGTTTCTGAATACGGCGCAGATGTCCGCACAATAAAGTATAAAAAAATTACTGTTGTTTATAAAATTATCAAAAATTCGGTAATCATTATTCGCATAATGGCAGGTGCATTAATAAAATGAGTTTTTTTTGTGCCTAACTGCACAAAAAAACAATATATAAAATTTTAACTAATCATTCAAAATTAATTTGTAACTTTGCAGTCGAAATTAACTAAAATTTAACTAAAATATTATGAAAATTTCAGTTGAATACGACAATTTGCAAACGGACACTTTATGTAAGGTTGTAAATGCAAAGCATATAAAAAACTATATGCTTGATATTCAGTTCAGTAATGGCAAAAAAAATAAAGTAAATTTTAGAAATTTTCTTAAAAAATCGCAGCACCCGTCTATTAGAAAATATTTAGACATAGATAAATTTAATAACTTTGAAATAAAAAACGGTAATGTAAATTGGAATAATTATGATTTGATTTTTCCAATAGAAGATTTATTAGCGCAGAAAATTTGAGATTAGAAAAACGTAGCATTTGCCAAAAAAATCATGATAAATAAGGGAAACTTCTAATAATTGACAAAAAAATCAAAAGTAGGTGTCATTGCGGGCTTGACCCGCAATCTATTAAAAAACATTTACAATCGATTGCGGGTTGTCATTCTGAACTTGATTCAGAACCGCAATGACACAATATATTCTTTTTATATCGCATATTGAAAAATTTAATTTTTAGAAGCCCCCATAATAATGCAAATAACGGGTTGAAATGTTTTTAAAGGGTGCATTCCTATGGAATGCAAATCTATGTTTCTGTTTTTTCTACCGAGCGATGCAATCCTAACGGATTGCAGTGTAATAGCAACATCATTCCGTAGGAATGAATCGCTTGGTAGAAATCAAGTATCACATATTCAGTGCATTCCGTAGGAATGCAACCCGTGATTTACATTAATAACAAAAACTTAAAACAAAAAAATCCTGAAAATCAATAAATCTTAAAATCCTGATTCAGACAATATACAATTATCTATATTTTTTAACTAACAAACTTTTATTTATGAAAAAATTAACCGTTATTTTGCTTGCGATTGCCTTTGGTATGGCTATGCAAGCGCAGACAACAGTTACCGCAACATACGGTACAAGTACAATTTCTGGCACTGGCACTATAACTATTCCTCAAGGTGCAACCAATGTAAATGGCGAACTCTGGGGTGCAGGTGGCGGTGGCGGCGGTGCAAGAGCCTGTGGTTGGGGGGCATATAGGGCTGCTGCAGGTGCTTCTGCTGGTGGCGGTGGCGGCTATTCCATTCAAAATTTTGGAAATAATACGGGTTCTTTTTCCATTACGGTAGGCAAAGGTGGGCAAGGAACAGTTAGCGGTAGTGGCGAAGATGGAATTGAATGTAATACAACAATAGTTGGAGGTTCAAGTCGTCAACATAAAGAATGTAAAACAGCCGATGCAGGTGGTGATTCTAAAATAGTTCATTCTTCCGCAACAGTTACGGCAGGCGGCGGCGGCGGCGGAAAATCGGCAGCAGCAGACGCGGAAGCAGGGGGGAGTGTTAATTATTCTGCAGTAACTAATGTTTCTGGCGGATTGGGAAATGCAGGTTCAGGAGGTCCTGGAGAACCTGGCAGTGCAAATAATGACCCTAAAGCAAAAGGCGGAAATGGTGGAATGGGTTATGGCGGTGGTTTAGGCGGAAACGGTACAGAAATTAGTTGTAATTCATCTTGTTTAAACGCTACGAGCGGAAACCCAGGCAATTTTCCTGGTGGCGGAGGGAGTGGAGCATCTGCTGTTAACAGGTCAGATGGCAACTGTTCTAACGCCAATGGAAATACAGGTGCCAACGGCAGAGTAATTCTAAACTTCACTCTTCCAAAACCAGCAATAACCGCTTTGTATTCTTCAAATTACAAGTGCAACACATTAAGCGTACAAAATCCGTCTTCAGATGCAACTTATACTTGGAAATTAGGCTCTACCGTAAAAGGTACAGGCACAAGCATCAATACATCAGAGGCAGGCAACTGGACAGTAACTGCCGCGTACAGTATTGCATATACAGGTTTAACGCCAACTTTTAATGTTGCGCTGACAGATAACAAAGTTGAAGTTGCATCAGATGGCAAAAATTTGGCAACTGTTCCTGCGCCAAGCAGCATTTCTCAAGCATACGAAGATGTATGTCCTACCGCTTCGTCGATTATGGTTACTTGGGCATCTTTGGTAGGCGCAAATAATGCAAATCTGAAATGGTACAATGCAGAAACAGGCGGAAGTCTAATACCAGAGCCTGTTGCTTTTGACGGAAGCATTGATTTTGCGGCTACATATTGGGTATCGCAAACAATAGACGGCTGCGAAAGTGCAAGAACAAAAGTAAATGTAAATATCAACGAGTCGCCTGTACCAAATATCATTCCTATTGACACCTGCGCAACAACAGGCACAATAAATTGGGACGAAGTAGTTGTTCCGGAATCAGGTTCGGCTATACATTGGTACACAAACAAAGCCCTTGCCGATGCAGACTATGCAAACGGCAATCATACCAATGAGGAAAGTATGCCTGTTGCTAAAGATTTATCAGTTGTAGGCACTTATACCATTTGGGTAATACTTGAACGTACAGCCACAGGCTGCCACAGCGTTGTGTCGCCTGCTGTGATTGAAGTAAAACCTGTACCTGCGCCAATTAGCGACTACAACCCGTCAGCAATCTGCGAGGGAGAAGGCATTGACTATCAGCCAAATGCAGATTTGACATATTCCTACAAAGATGTTGTTAATGCTACTTCTGTAAGTTTAACAAATCTAACAGTATCGGAAAATATTGCTGTAACGGCAAAAAACACAAGCGGTTGCGATGTAACTTTTAATGTAAATATCACGGTAAATCCAAAACCTGATAAAACAAATGAAACGCCAGATGCAATTTGTTTTGACGAGGCAGTGCCATTTACGCCTGCTGAAAATGTAGTTTATACATTTACTCCGCGCGAAAATGCAATCGGCGCAACAACAACAGACAACATTACCTCAGTATCGCTTGAAAACACAACAGGCGCACTGCAAACCGTAATCTATGACGTAACGCAGCAAAACAGCGTTACAGGTTGCGTTGGCGTGCCATTTACGCTTACTATAAATGTAAAACCAGAGCATACAACGCCGCCAACATTAGAAAGAGCGGCTGAGATTGGCGACAATGGCGTAGAGGCAGATTGGGAAACTGAAATGGAGGCAACTGTAAATTGGGTTGCAGACCCTGACGCAATCGGGTATATTTTGAATATTTATGAGGGAACAACCCTTATAGGTGCAAATGTAAATGTTTCTAAATTTGAAAATTCGCATACAATAGATATTGCAAAAGGAAATGCTTACAAAGTTGAAGTAACAGCGCAATACGACTGCAACGAAACTTCCGAAATTTTAACATTTGCATTTGACGAAGACGGCACAACTCAACTGCCAAAAACCGACTTTGCAAAATTTAATGTTTGGTCTTCCAACGGAAAACTCTACATCAACAGCAGCCAGAACGGCGAAGTTACTATTTACAGCATTGTGGGCAAACCATTAAGCACTCTGCGCCTCAATGCAGACCAAACCGCCTCAATCGCTCTTCCGCAAGGCGTGTATCTGCTCAAATCGGGCGCAAAAGCGGTAAAGGCAATGATAAACTAAAAGTTAAAAATAAAAACTAAAAAACTTCCAAGTGCTTGAAACTTGGAAGTTTTTTTATCATTAATACGAATCAGGGGTTGCATTCCTACGGAATGCCCTGAATATGTGATACTTAATTTCTACCGAGCGATTCATTCCTACGGAATGATGTTGCATTTGCAATCCGTTAATTCCTACGGAATGATACTGCATTTGCACCGCAATCCGTTAGGATTGCATCGCTCGGTAGAAAAAATACAAATATAAACCTGCATTCCGTAGGAATGCACCCTTAAAAAAACATTTCAA
>JAISKN010000355.1 GCA_031260925.1 Prevotellaceae bacterium
TTTGTTACCGCAATCGAAATGAGCCTCAAACAACTGAACTTTGTTGTGGCAACGACTAAAAGGCTGAAAATAAACAACTTATACGTTCATCGCAGCGATGTTTTTCGTTATATTGAAAAGTGCAGCGAGCGTTTTGACTTCATTTTTGCCGACCCGCCGTATCAGATGCCGGAACTTGATTTGCTGCCAAATATGATTTTTGCCAATAATTTGCTGTCCGAAGAGGGAATTTTTATTCTCGAACACGGCAAAAACAGCAATTTTGAGCAGCACGAAAATTTCATCGAACATCGACATTATGGCAATGTGCATTTTTCGTTATTTCAGAGAAAATGATTTTTTTACTCCATTCTGTTATTAATACCCAACGCGCCGCTGCGCTTTGCGATTGGGCTGAATTATAAAATGGCTTTCAGTCAAAAAAAAGCAAGCCCCCACAAAAGTTTTTAAATTTTATTTTGTTGGTAAAAAAAAATATTGTACCTTTGCCGATATTTTTCATACCAAAAATATCTATTTTTCGATAAAAATGATATGAAAAATATAATTTAATCGATAAAAATAATATGAAACGGAAAATTGAACATATTTTAACTAAATGGAATGGGCAAACAAAGCCGCTCCCTTTGATGTTGCTCGGCGCAAGGCAAACAGGCAAAACCTACATTCTTGAAGATTTTTGCAAGAAAAATTTTGAAAATTATGTTTATCTGAATTTTTTTGAAAATGCCGATTTTGCTACGTTTTTTCAAAGTTCATTGAATGCAAACGCCATTTTGAACAATATTAAACTCTATTTCGGCAAAGAAATTAATGTTGAAAACACTGTCTTTTTCTTTGACGAAATACAGGAATGCGAGCAGGCAATCGCCTCGCTGAAATTTTTTGCAGAAAGCGAATTGCCGTTTAAAATTGTTACCGCAGGCAGTTTGCTCGGCGTGAAACTGAACAGAATGAAATCACCGTTTCCTGTGGGCAAAGTGCAGATTGAAACGCTGTACCCAATGGACTTTGAGGAGTTTTTGTGGGCGACTGGCGAAAAATTACTCGCAGACAATATCAGAGAGCATTTTTTAACAAATCAGGCATTTCCCGAAATTATTCACAAAAAAGCAATCGAACTCTACAAAAATTACCTCTACATTGGCGGAATGCCCGCGAGCGTGAAAGACTTTGCCGAAAAAAATAGAAATTTGCTGCTTGCCGACAATTCAATAAAAGACAATATATTAACAGGTTATCTTGCCGATATGACAAAATATGCAGAAAATATTGATGCAGTAAAAACACATCAAATTTACCGCACAATGCCTGCACAACTTGCCAAACCTCAGACAAAATTTATGTATAAAATTGTGGAAAAAGGCAGCAATGCCGAAAAATATCAGACAGCGATTGAGTGGCTTTTGGAGGCAAATATGCTGTTGCGCTGCAATTTGATAAATAATGTTCAAAGTCCGCTGTCGGCGTTTGTGGTGGAAAATTTTTTCAAACTTTACCTTTCCGATGTGGGACTTTTAATCGCTTTGGCAAAAATAAAATACAGCGAAATAATGCTGCCCGACAACAATATTTTTCTCGGTTTTCTTACAGAAAACTTTGTTGCACAGGCATTTACGGCAAACAACATTCCGCTGCGTTATTGGAATTCAGGCAACAAAGCCGAAATTGATATTGTGGCGAATTTGAATGACGGAATTATTCCTGTCGAAATAAAATCGGGGCGCAATGTCGGCTCAAAAAGTTTGGGCGTGTATGTAGAAAAATTTAAACCGCCATACTCTATTCGCATTTCAGCAAAAAATTTCGGTTTTGAGAACAATATAAAATCAGTGCCGTTGTACGCGGTGTTTTGCGTGGAATAAAAAAACTTTGGTAAAGTTAAAGACAAAAACCAGCAATAAAATTTCTTTTATCGCTGGTTGTTTATTTCAGGCACAAGTTACGCTTCGCTAAACTTGCGCCAAGTGGCGCACGCCTGTAATTACCTTTATCAAATCGTGGTCTTTGAGAAGACGAAGTTTTTGCAAATAAATTTCTCTTGTTATCATAATAATAATTTTTTGCAAAGATACAACTTATTGACGAAAACTGCAAATATTTGTATTTTTCGTCAATACAAAAAAAACCGCAACACATTTCTAAAAACGTGTTACGGTTGTGTATATAGTTTTTCTATTTAATTTTCAGGATTTTGCGCTTGACATTCAATAACCTGCTGTTGAGCATTCGGTAAAGTAATATCGCGGGTGTCTTTCGCCTCAGAAAATAATTTGCCTTCGGCCTTAATCTCATCCGGAACACCTGGATTGCACTCTATTATATAAAGGCCAGTAGCTAATGTATCACCATTGCATGCTGCTAAATATCCATTCGAACCACCATTACTAATAGCTTCATACAATTTTGTCCCACGTACATCAGTCATTTGATTATTGAACATGGTTTGCGCTGCTTCGGCTTCGGTTTTAACACCTTTGCATGGGTCTTCTTTTGGGCTATTTGTTTTGCAGGCAGCAAAAAATAATATGGTCGGAATAAGATAATAAAGGTAGGATTTTTTCATTTGGATTAATTTTTTTTAGGTTAACAAATTTTTAATTTTAAATAAAGTGCAAAGATAGATATTATTTTTGAAAAAATGATTTATTTTGTAAAAAAAAACTTTTTTTGTAAATAAACGGGTTAATAATTTTTTTAAGGTGCTATTTTATTTGTCCCGCAGGGACAGCACTTTATTAACCGTAGATTTTAATCTACGGACAATGATACTCCCTAACCCAAGTCCCGCAGGGACGACACATTAATTATAATTTTCAAGTGTCGTCCCTGCGGGACTTAGCATTGTGTTGCTGTAATTTCCGTACCGTAAACGGTACGGTTAATAAAGTGTTGTCCCTGCGGGACAAACACCATAAATTTTCTAATATCTAAAAAAATTTCGATAGTGAAATAAAATAGCACCTCAAAAAAATTATTAACCTTAAATTTTGTAGATTGAAGAATTATATTTAATTTTGTGTCGGAATTTTTAACAAAAAATATTATGGCAATACAGACATTTGAAAAAAGAAGAACGCAGATTTGTGGCGAATTAGTTGAGGCTATGCACACACAAGACCGTTTAATCTCTGAGGGCAAAATTTCTCGCCCAAAGATAAAAGACGATATTTTTACGCCCTCAGATGAATATGCTTTTAGGACTGGTAAAACATTTGATGAAATATTAACACAACGAACATTTATTTTATAGATTAACAGCAATCAAAAAAATGGTTGCTGTTGTTTTTCCAATTTTCAAGTAGTATTTCTCTGCGTAAAAAAAATATACAAAAATGAAATATATAGACCAAAATTTAATAAACTCACTGCTAAAACCTCGTGCAACTAACTCACACAAAGGTACTTACGGGCATACTTTGCTTGTTTGCGGCTCGAAGGGAATGGCGGGAGCGGCGGTGCTTGCAACTGAGGCGGCTTTGCGCTCTGGTTGCGGCTTGGTAACGGTGCATATCGCTGAAAATGAGCGTTTTATCTTGCAGACAAAATGCCCTTCGGCGATGATTAGTTGCGACAGCGGCGAATGTTTTTCGGAATTGCCGCAAAATATTGACAGATTTTCAAGCATCGGAATTGGTTGCGGTTTGGGCACAAAACAGCAGACACAAAAGGCATTTCTCGAACTGCTAAAAAACTTCCAAAAGCCAATGGTTATTGATGCTGACGGCTTAAATATTTTGTCGCAAAACATTGATTATCAACAATTTATTCCGCAAAACTCCATTCTTACGCCGCATATTGGCGAGTTGCGGCGTTTGGTTGGTGATTGGCAAAATGAGGCGGAAATGGTACAAAAAGTGGAGTTTTTTGTACAAAAATACGGCATAATTATGCTTGTAAAAGGCGCAGGAACGAAAATTTTTACGCCCGAAAACGAA
>JAISKN010000049.1 GCA_031260925.1 Prevotellaceae bacterium
TATCCTACTTGGACACACGGTTACGCCTATTATTTTTTGGCAAAAGGCTTAGACGACTATTGTCCCGCACAAACCGACTCGATTTTGTTTTATTTGGATAAGGCATTGGATATGCGGAAAAAGGAAACGTATGCCAGAACGATAGAGTCCGCAACAGATGTGGAATTTAGAGCCTTAGTCGCTGTCATTCGCGCCCAAAGTTTATCCCGCAATGGAAAAACAGAGGCAGCATACAAAGCAATGAGCGAAGCCATAGTATTGCTTGACCAATTGAAAGGCAGCAAAAACACAAGCGTACATCGCGAATTGGCATACAAATTTATGGTTGATTATTACGAAAAAGCAAACCGCCCGACCGAAGCGTTGAAATACCAAAAATTGCTCGCCGAAAGCGAAGCCCAACGTTACGAAAACGAAAGAGTGCAGGCAATAAGTGCTTTGTCAATTAAATACGAAACCGAAAAGAAAGAAGAAAAGATTGCCCGACTTGCAAAACAAAACCAAACCGCAAAAGAAATATTGATATTAACTTCCAGTCTAATAGCGGCATTGCTCATCGCATTACTCAGTTTTATAAGTTTCTACCGATTACGGAAAAAGAGATTGGAGCAATCCATTTACGAAAAGGTGCTGCTCACAGAATTAAAAGATAATGAACTCGAACATAACATAAAACAAAAGGAATGTCTGCTGCAACAATACAATGACTTGGAACTTCTGTCCGAACACAATGAACAAATGGCGCAAGCGTATAAAGATGAATTGAAACGCATAAAACAACAATTAGAACAAAAGCCAACCAAAGCAATGATAAGCAAACTTGCCGAATGGATTTCAAAATCCGTTATGGAAAAAACAACGAAAAACGCCTACATCAAACAACTGTCGGAATTAGATATTGATATGCTGGAACAGGGCTACCTCGCCACTGATGAAAAAATAACAAATATAGATATGAAGTACATCATTTGTTTTGCCATTGATATGGATACCAAAGATATGTGCCTTTTGTTTAACGTTGAACCAAACAGCATTCATACCGTGCGTTACCGCATAAAAAAGAAATTCAGCAACAAAAACACTTTCAAGTTCTTGATGTAAAATAATTAATGTTATGGGAACTTCTAATAATTGACAAAAAATCAAAAGCAAGTGTCATTGCGGGCTTGCCCCGCAATCTATTGAAAAACAGTTGCGAGCGATTGCGGGTCAAGCCCGCAATGACACGATATGTTCTTTTTATGTCGCATATTGAAAAGTTTAATTTTTAGAAGTCCCCTTATATTTTCTTTGCGACTTTGCGACTTTCCGTCTTTGCGTTAAGAAATGTATTTTTTGAACGCAAAGGCGCGAAGGCACAAAGACGCAAAGTATAATATTAATAATTTATTGCACTAATATACAATCGTTTACGGTTTTTTATAAGGAGTAAAAAAATCTATTTTTGTCTATATTTTGTTAAAATAAGAGTGTTACTTTTGCATTAAAATTTTTATAAACAAAAACAAATTTTAACAAAATGAGTAAAAAAACAAATTTGAGGAACGTGGCTATAGCAGCCTGCCTCGCAGTAATGGCAGCAGGATTAATTTCCTGCGGCGGAAGCGGCAGCGGTAAAAAACTTGCCGAAAATGCAGTGTTTGGCGATTTGCCAAATATTATGTATCAGTACAATTATCAGGATTCTGTTTTTAAAGCAGAACGTGATAAAGCTCAAGAGGGCTTACCATTCAGTGAAAGCGGAATGAAAAAGGGAATGAAAATCGAAAAAAAGTACGATGAAAAACGCAAAGCAGCAAAAGAACAACTTGCCGCCGACCTGCAAAAACTCAAAACTTCACTTGTGGGCAGAGACGTGCCGACAGAGGTCGAAGCGGGTTTGGGCTTCGAAATTACCTCTTGCAAAATTGCTGAGGTAGATGAAACAGGAGGGGTATCGGTTGAGTTTGTGCTGAAAATCACAGATGCCACGCCGCTACTCAAACAGGTGGGTATGAAGTATAGCAATTTTTTTGAATGCCAAACAAGTATGGTGGACAAGTCGGGTGACGAAATTAGCGCGAGTTATTGCAAGGTTAAATTGCCAGAAGGTGCAAACAAAAAAGCGTTGAACGGTTTGGAAATCACAGATAAATATTACATAGGCATTGCGAGCAACAAACTAAAGCAATGGGTTGAGTTTGAGAAAATAAAATTTGTTAGTTATTAAAAAAAATGTTTAATTTTAAAAAAGAAAAAACAATGAAAAAAATAGTATTTTTTGTAATTTTGGCAACATTTGTTGCGGGCGGTGCAATGGCTCAAACGCCGACAGACAGCACCGAAGTAAAAAAGGAAGACGTTCAAAAAGAGAAGAAAAAAGGCGGCTTTCTGAAAGGTTTGGCAAAAGCGGTGGAAAGTACCACAGGGCTTGACGTGTCAAAAGAAGTGCTGTTCGTTTATCCTAAAATTGGCGAATGGAAATTTGAGGTAATCAGTTGCATTGGCAACAAAGCAACAGGAGAAGTGGTTTTGAAACTGAAAGTTCTCAAAATACTTGACGGCGATTTACCACACGAATTGTTTTTTTACTCTGAGGTTTATGAAGCAGGCACAAAAAACGCTATTCGTTTCTTACGCAGTTACAGTTCAGAGGTTTCGCACGATTTCAAAATTGGCGTGGCAGAAGAAGTAGCATTTCAGGCAATCAAAGGCGTACCTGAAAAGGTAAAAGCATTGGATATAGTATTCTGTACGAGAGGCTGCTCCACAGGGTATATTTTTGAAGGCAGAAGCATTCCTGTTGAGTGGAAATAATCAATTTTCAGCCGCAAATATGTTTATTTTTCAGCGTGTTTGCGGCTGAAATTTTTTAAGTTTAGAAAAAAAAATTGGGATTGGTAAATTAATATAGTTTTTTCTGGATTGCTTCATATTTTTCGCTACATTTCATTTCGCTTAAAATATTCGCAATGACGTACTCCCATTGCTTACACGACTTCCGTCATTGCGAGGTATTTACTCCTTTCAGTCGTGAGTAATTCCGAAGCAATCCATAAAAAAATACTTAAATAACATATTATCTATATTTAGCTACTAATACCGTAAATTAATAATAAAAATAAAAAAATCGTGTCATTGCGGGCTTGACCCGCAATCGATTGAAATAGAATATATTAGCGATTGCGGGTCAAGCCCGCAATGACACCTGACTTTTTTAGGTTTATTTAAGTTTCTAATTCAAAAAAAATTATTATTTTTGCATTTTTATTTAATTTTTTTTAAAAATTTATACCAATGAAAAAGACATCATTTATTCTAATGTTACTGTTTTGTGCCGCTTTTGCGAATGCACAAAATCAAATTGTGCCGAAAATTACGGCAAAATCAATAAAAGTTGAAATGCCCGAATATGCCGATGTCAGCCCGTTTATTAAAGATGGACTGATTAAGATAGAAAGCAGCAACAAAGTGGCATACGTCAATTTGCAGGGCAAATATGTGTATGGTTTCGACTTGAAGATGCAGCCTGTTGATGTAAATAGCAAGTTTAGCGGCTTGTTTTCCTGCGCTGCGGCAGTAACAACACAGGGAAGCAGTTACCAACGGCAACCTGCAATCCTTTGTCAATCAGCAAAATGGCTGCAATTAGATAAGGAAAAATACACCCAAATTTCCGATTTTACAGATGGCATTTGCGCCGCTGTCAAAAAAGTTAAAAACAGTTCGGGCTACGGCACAATTGAATATTACGTCTATCTTGATGTTACGGGAAAAGAGGTTTTATCAACATTGCAACGCAAAATAGAAAATTCTTACAGCGTGAAGTTGAAAGTGTCGCCTTTGCGCGAAGGGTTGAGGGCTTTTTACGATGCAACGCTTAACAAATGGGGTTATGCAGATGCCGCAGGCAAGGTTGTAATTCAACCCAAATATGGCGTTGCAATACCGTTTAGTGAAGGTCTGGCTGCCGTCTGTTTGCAGGACGGCGATTATGGCGCAAAAAAATGGGGGTTTATCGACAAAACAGGCAAAGAAATTGTGCCTTGCACCTACAAAATGCAGCCTGCAAGTTTCAGCGATGGCTTGGCTGTGGTAAATACAGGCGAAAATTCGTGGTCTGATGCTGCCGTAGTTTTTATTGATAAAACAGGAAAAAAAGTTTCGCCCGACTACAAACTGTGCAACTCGTTTTTCGGCGGTTTTGCCTATGTAGAAACGCAGAACAATAAAACCGTTCTTATTGACAAGAACTTTAATATTGTAAAAGAAACCGATTTTCCTATTCAAAGTTTAGATAATGACCGTTTAAGAATTTCCGAAAAAAATCCTTTTGGCTTGGAATTTATCAACGGACTTGCCGCTGCGGGATACATCGAAGAAATTCCCGGCGGAACGCTTTATACCAACGATGGAAAGGTGCTGTTTGAACAAGACGGATACAATGCCATTTACAATTTTTATGACGGGAAACTGGCTTTGTGCCGTTACAGAATTGACGGAAAAGGGATTTACGGTTTTATCAACAAAAACGGCGAATTTGTAATCTATTTTGAACAAAACAGTAATTTCAGTTTCACAACACCCCAACCGCAAAACGCTGCCTGCGACATTTGTAAAACAGACGGCGGCGGAGGCGGAGACCCTTTACCAGAACCAGTCTGTCCCGATGTTTGCAATATGGAATGTCCCGATTATGATTTTTGCAAATGCAATCCCGAAGAATGCAAACCACCAATCTGCACTGACAAATGCAATCCCGACTGTCCGAATTTTAACCCTGAAGAATGCGAGCATATTTGTCTGGATATTTGCGACCCGAAATGTCCGAGTTACAATCCTGCACGTTGCATAATTCCGCCTTGCGATATTTGCGAGGAAAGTTGCGCAAATTACAATCCGAATGCGCCTGAATGCAAAAAGCCGCGTTACTCCTGCAACATAACCAAAAAAGTACGTCCTACTTACGAATTGCGGTACAGCGAGGATTGCTCACTTATTTATCTGAAAATTCTCTCGTTGTGTCCGCCTGACATTGATGAGAGCGATTGGTATCTAATAGGCGGCGAAAACTACAGGTTTTCGATGCAAATTGAAAATAATGGCGGTTTTGGCAGTTTGTCAGCACGCCTCTTGTCCACCAGCATCGTAAAAGCAGGCAGTTGCAAAATCAGATTCCGAAGCGGCTTATGCACAACCGAATGGTTTGACATAAAAATACCAGAATGTCCCGAATCTATGGTAAAAGAAGAGATAATTACCAAAACAAACTGCAACGGCGAAACTTACAAAACAATAAACGATACCGTTTCTATTCCGAAGTTTGCCAATTGCGATAACGTAAAGACTTATTTTTCTGGTTATTTTTTGGGTAATTCCAAAAAAAATAAAGAATTCAAATGTGGTGGTTCAATAAACCCTTGCGAAACAAATTATTTTGTGAAAAAAGCGAACACATACAGTATTTATGTTGTCGAAAAATTTGTTAATGAACAAGGAAGAGTAATCGGCGGACGGCGGTATTATATTACAATTCCTGCAAAAAAAGCCATAGACGAGAAGGCAACTATCAACGAATATACATATTGCTACCCCACAACAGGAAATTATCGATGGTGGAAAGGGCGCGCCTATTATAACGCTGAATTAGGCGAATGGAAAGAAGAAGTTCACGGCAATCTTTACATAATGATTAACACCGAATGTAACGTGGAAAACCCCTACGACAAAAATTCTTGCGGGTTGATTTGGTTTGTACCCGATGGAGGACTTGTAACACAGGAACAATTAGATGCGCTTGATACAGAGGGAACAGACAAAATGACACTGCTAAAAAAAGGCGACAGGTTGAATTTTGCCCTTCCGTATGCTATTGTACGCAACAACGGCGGCTATATAGATTTTGGCGTTGGCGGATACGAGGTTTATCCGATGAATGACGATTTAACAAATGAATCGTCTGGCGGAGTGAACAGCAGAAAAGTTGGTATGGCATTGGATTATATATTTATTCTTCTAAAAGTGCTTGATAATTTTGAAAAAGACGTTCAAGAAATAAAGAAAGGTGTGTTGATAAATAATGGAGACGGCACAATTCTTATAAAGAACGGCTTGGAAGAATATAACAGCATTGATTTGCAACCATTCAACCCAGGAATGGTTGCGGTGCAATGGTTCTGTCCGTTCGGAAAAGAAAAAGACAAAAAAGATGCCAAAGATGCCGGCATCGAGGTGGTAAACGACATCAGAAAAATCTATTACCCGAAACTGAAAAACAGTGTTGGAGAGTAAGTTGTGAGATAGTGAAATTTAATAAGGCTGTCTAAAAAGTCTTTTAGCACGCAGATAAACGCAGATAATCAATGTTTTGATTATCTGCGTTTTATCTAATTTATGCGAATCAGGGGTTGAAATGTTTTTTTAAGGTTGCATTCCTACGGAATGCAGGTTTATATTTATATTTTTTCTACCGAGCGATGCAATCCTAACGGATTGCGGTGCAAATGCAGTATCATTCCGTAGGAATGAATCGCTCGGTAGAAATTA
>JAISKN010000068.1 GCA_031260925.1 Prevotellaceae bacterium
TATCTCGACATTGTAGATTGCAACGCGGGCAATCACGGCAAGTCGTTTGCCACCAATTTCAACCCCGAAATCAACATCAGAGAAATCACGCAAGAGGGCAAATTTTGGGAGAATGGCGCGTGGCACACAACCGAGCCGCTCTCTGTTCATCAAGATTTGAACTACCCCGAAATCGGCGCGAAAGACTCGTATCTGCTTTTTCACGAAGAGTTGGAAAGTTTGGTTAAAAATTTCCCAACGCTCAAACGTGCAAGATTTTGGATGACTTTCGGGCAGGAATATCTTACGCATCTCAGAGTAATTCAAAATATCGGAATGGCGCGCATTGACGAAATTGACTACAACGGACAAAAAATTGTGCCGATTCAGTTTCTCAAAGCCGTGCTGCCAAACCCGCAGGACTTGGGCGAAAATTATGTCGGCTGGACTTCAATCGGCTGCCGAATTCGCGGCATCAAAGACGGCAAACCGACCACATTCTACATCTACAACAACTGTTCGCACGAGGCAGCCTACAAAGAAACAGGCACGCAAGCCGTGAGTTACACCACAGGCGTTCCCGCAATGACGGGCGCATATATGTTCCTCACAGGGCAATGGCAGGGCGCAGGCGTATTCAACGTAGAAGAATTTAATCCCGACCCATTCCTCGAAAAATTGGCAGCAAGCGGGCTGCCTTGGCATTTTGAGGTTGGTGGAGATATTGAGTTTAATGATTAATGATAAATGATTAGTGATTAATTGTTTATAAAAACTGATAAATAATTTAGAACGATAATTTTTTGCATTCCGTAGGAATGCAACCTAAAAAAATAAATTTGAAAAAATAAATTGATTATGATAGCACACATTTTTGTAGATGAATATGGAACACCTAATTTAGAAATAAATAAAAGGGGTGTTGAGCCATATTTTATCTATACAGGACTCATTATTGAAGATAATGAAATTCAAAATGCAAGAAATGTGCATAATCAAATAATCAGTAAATACTTTCAAAACACACATTTAAAGTCGTCTAATATAAAAAATGATGACAGAGGACACGTCAAAAGGCTAAATATAATTGATGAATTACAAAATTTTCAGCATTACGTTACTGCTTTGATTGTGGACAAATCTAAAATAACAAGTGACGGATTAACTTATAAACAATCTTTCATTAAATTTTTTAACAATCTGTTTGATAAACAGTTTTTTAGCAAATACGATGAGTTTCATATACATTTAGATAAAATAGGGTGGAAAGAATTTCAAGAAAGTTTAGAATCTTATATGCAAAAAAGAAGATTTGTAAAAGATTTATTTGCAAATAATACTTTTGAATTACAAGATGATATAAAAGAAGAACCGCTTATCCAATTATCTGATTTTTATGCAGGTTGCATTGGTAAGTATTATTGTGGTAAATTTGACAAAGGACAGGCAGATGCAATCAATAATAAAATTAGAAAATACTTATTTATTGATTGGTTCCCTATAGAATACATTAATTATTTTGTTGCAAACTTGTTTAAAACTGATTTTTGTGAACAGATTTTTAATATTGCAGTAAAAACTGCGAATGATTTTCTAAATTCTAATGACAACTACGAAACAAGCAGTGAAATAATAAAAATTTTCCTGCAAGAATCACATAATAATCCTTTTCGACATATTTCTTCAAAAGAAATAAAACAAAAATTAAAGTCAAAGGGCTTAACAATAGGCGACCCAATAACAGAAATTGCAAAATTGCGAGATAAGGGCGTTTTTATAGTAAGTTCAAGTAATAAAAAAGGTTACAAACTTCCCTGTAATGAAAATGAAATTGCCGAATATTATGACAGATTACAATCTAATATTATTCCGCAATTAAAAAGAGGCAATACTTTACACAGAGTGCTTATTGAACAATCTGTAAATAAATATAATATTTTAGGAAATGAAAAATACTCACTACTTTTATCATTAATTAACAATGTTGTTGATAATAAAAAATAAAAAATAGGGCTGCATTCCTACGGAATGCTCGCTCGTGTGGCTCTATTTTCTACCGAGCGACTCATTCCTAACGGAATAAAAAAATAAAACAGAAAAATCTTTGCGTACTTTGCGAAAAATCTTTGCGCTCTTTGCGTGAAATAAAAAAAATATTAATTATTAAAAAAAGTTGTTATGATTACAAGAGAAAAATCTATTGAATTGCTCAACAGAGCGGTAAATGACGAACTTACGGCTGTACATCAATATATGTACTTCCATTTTCGCCTTGATGATATGGGTTACGACCTGTTATCAACCTATTTCAAGCGCACTGCAATCGAAGAAATGATGCACGTTGAAATGCTTGCAGAACGTATTTTGTTTCTCAAAGGCGAGGTGGAAATGAAACCTTCGCACGCGGTGGAGAAAATTCACGATGCAAAGTCAATGCTCATCAAAGCCGAAGCAATGGAAACGCAGACAATTAACGACTACAATCAGTTTGCACAGGAGGCATCTGCCGCGCTTGACTCGGCAACCAAAAAACTGTTTGAAGACCTGATTTTGCAGGAAGAGAGGCATCAAGACCAATTCGACACCGAAAAGGAAAACCTCGAAACCTACGGCGACAGTTATCTTGCGCTGCAATCAATCGAACACGCCAAAAAAGCCTCTGCAAACACGCTCACAACATAGCAGTTTGCGGAAAATTTTGTAGAGGCGTGGCGCGCCGCGTCTCTACCTTTGTTTTTTTGCCGAAAAATTTGTAATTTTGCGAAGTGTTTTTTTATAACAGAATTATGTGTGAATCAAAGATAAACATTCGCATTCATACAAAATGCGCTTAAATAAAATATATGACTATCATTTCTTTAATCAAACAAGTCCCTCTTCCTTCCGAAATGCGGATGGGCGAAGACGGGGCAATGGACAGAACAAAGGCAAAGTCGATTATCAATATCGACTGCCAATTCGGACTCGAAGCAGGGTTGCAACTCAAAAAACAATACCCCGATGCGCGTATGGTGGTGGTGTCTATGGGACCGCCGCCCTTTGAACAGTCGCTCAAAAACGCCCTTTCGATGGGCTATGACGAGGCGTATCTGCTTTCCGACCGCAAACTCGGCGGCTCGGACACGTTTGCTACGGGTTTGGCTATCAGCACTTTGCTGAAAAATCTCGGTTTCGGCAAAGTCCCCCCTGAGGGGGATTTAGGGGGCTGTGAACCGTTTATCGTGCTTGCAGGCAGGCAATCGTCAGACGGCGACACGGCGCACGTTCCCTCGCAGGTGGCTGAGGCAATGGGACTTCCGCAGGCAACTTTCGTGGAACGCATTACGCCCAACACAGACGGCACAATCACTGCCCGCCGCATTATCGAAGGCGGTTATCAGATGTTGAAATTGCCTTTGCCTTGCGTGGTATCTTTCACGCCCACAGGCATTAAGCCGCGCAAAGCCTCTCTTGTTGGGGCGATTAAGGCGCGCCATACCGACATTGGCGTTAAGTCGGTTGATGACGTACAGATGCCGCTTGACGAGCAGGCGTTGGTCGGCACAAACGGCTCGCCGACAAAGGTTGCGGGCATTGAAAACATTGAGTCAGACCGTCCGCCTGTGATGATGGCTGTAGGTCAAACAGAAACGCAACTCGTTGATTCTCTGATTGAAAACCTCAAAAAAGGCGGCAACGCTTTAGTAAAAAAAGAGAAAAAAGAGAAAGCCGAAACCGATATTTCGGAATTTGAAATAATCGACCAACGCGGTGATAACAAGGGCATTCTTACTTGGGTGGAAGTGGTGAAAGGCGACATTGCGCGTCCTTCGCTCGAACTGCTCACGCCAGCGCGTCATTTGGCTGACCAACTCGGCAACGACACCAAAATTACCTCTGTTTTAATTGGCAAAAACGTCAAAAATCTTGCTCAAAAACTCTTTGAACACGGCGCAGACGAGGTGATTGTTGT
>JAISKN010000257.1 GCA_031260925.1 Prevotellaceae bacterium
AGTATCGCCCACCTTTTCTCTACGAACAACATTCCAATTATTCGGTTTTTCGTCTGCGTGAATGGAAAAATCCAAACCTGATGTAACCTTAATATCGCCACTGAAATTCAACGCCTCGAAAGATATTTTTTGTGCGCCAAGATGCGTATTTACCAAACTTGTAAAGCGTTCAAAGGTGAGTTTTACACGCTTGCCTGTGGCGGTTTCCCAAACGAAAGAGCGGGTGAGAACGCCTGTTTTCAGGTCAAGTACGCGCTTGAAATCGGAGAATTTCGATGTGGCGAGGTCGAGCGTTTCGCCGTCAATTTCGAGGCGGGTGTAGAGCCAATCCACCGAGTTGGTCATATCCGCGCCCGCTTTCACAAAGCCGTTGTAGGCAACAGGGTGCTGAAACTGCAACGCCTCGTAAAAACCGTTGAAATACGAGCCAACGTGCTTTTCGCCGCTGTAGCCCTCGTCGAAGTAGCCGCGCACGCCCTGATACTCGTTTCCTAACGAAAAAATCGACTCCGCCACTTTGCCGTGAGCCGCATCAAAACCCTCTTCAACAATAGCCCAAGGGTCAAGTTTGAAGTATTTGTCTGCTATGTGTGCCATAGTATTTTTATTTTTTTGACTGTGTTTAATTAAAAATTTGACTGCAAAATTAATAAAAATTATTGATTTTCATTAACTTTTTATATAAGTTTTTTGAGGTGTTATTGGTAGTAATTAAAAAAACAGGTGTCATTCCCGCGCAGGCGGGAATCCCATTTGTACAATTCAGTAAGGAGATTCCCGCCTGCGCGGGAATGACAGGTCTCTTTATTTATTTTGCAATTTTAAAAGAAATGCCTAACTTTGCAACAAAATTATTCATTAATAATTTAACAATGAAAAAACTTTTTATTTTGATAATGGCTTTATTATCTGCAAATTATGCACAATCGCAACTGCTTTGGGAAATTTCGGGCAAAGGCGTGAAAAAATCGTATATTTTTGGCACAAACCACCTTGCGCCAGCAACTTTTTTGGACTCTGTGCCGAATATTTACAAAGCATTCAACTCTACGCAAGTGGTTGTAGGCGAGATACTTATGAGCGGAAAAAATCTCAACGACACAATAATGCAGTATGCGACAATGCCGCAAAGCGTTTCGCTCAAAAGTCTGTTTTCCGAAAGCGATTATGCGTTGATTGACAGCGCGGTGCAAAAAATGCTCCAAATTAATTTGTCTGACATTGCGCGGCTCAAACCTGCAATGATTATGATGATGTATGAGCAGGCGGTTTTTGACAGGATTTTTCCAAAAAATGACGGTTTTCAACTTGATTCTTATTTTCAACAGATTGCCGAAATGCAGAACAAACCTGTTTTTGCACTCGAAACGGCAGAGCAACAATCGGCACTGCTCTTTGGAAATAAGCCGCTTGAACGGCAGGCGCAACTGCTTTTGGAAAGCATAAAAGACAGCGCGGAATTGGAGCATTCAATTAACGCAGTGGTGTCGCTCTACGAAAAAGGCGATATTGAGGCGTTGCTTGTGGAGTACAAAAACGACAAATCTGTCTCTGCACACGAAAAAAACGAACTTCTTGACGACAGAAATCTGCTCTGGGCAGAAAAAATCATTCCGATTATCAAGCAAAATTCCGCCTTTATCGCTGTCGGCGCGCTGCACCTCGCAGGCGAAAACGGCGTGATAAATCTTTTGAAAAAAAAGGGACTGAAAGTTAAATTAATGTAGAATGTAGAAGTTAGAATATGGGTTGAAAAAATCAGCCCATATTTTTCTTCATTTATTTTTTTCTGCTGCGGTTGTGTTTTGTTGTTGTACACTATTTATATCAACTTTACTTTCAGTATGATTTTGCACATCTGCTTTTATTGAGATTTCTGTTTTTGGTGGTTCTGAATTGATATCTTTCTTTAAATTTGGGCAGAACGACAACCCTACCAATGCCACAATCATTATAGCAATCATTAATAATGGCAATCCAAAATGTCTTACAAAATAATCCCATTTTTTTTCTTTTTCTTCTCGTTTTTTACAAATGACAGAATTGATTATTACCACAAACATTAATAATGCAGAAGTAAAAATTACACCAAAAACTGCATATTCAAATAGATTTTGAGCAATTTTTATTAACCCGATACTTGCAGTAACAAACGCTAAAAGTGCAGCAAAAACACCTAAAATAGTAATAGTTTCTTTTTGTGCCTCTTGTTGATTACTCTTTATAATTTTCTCATTGTTATCTAACATTTTTTTTCCTTCTTTATCTACTACTGCTTTACTCAAAGCGTGGTCATACTTAAAATTTAATTCAGAAATCTGAATTTTAAAGTTCATTATCTCTGTTTCCACATAAACAATATTTACAGGTGCAAGTCCAACAGAAGCAATAAAGCAATAATTGTCAAAATTGTCAAAATTATAGTTTTTTATTTTTTCTTTTAAGTTTCCAGCGAAAGAAATTTCAAAGTCATTGTCTTCTTGTTTAACGGTATAAAAACTGTATGCAAAAACAGGCATAACCTGTTTAATTTTATTTGTTTTGGCGCGTTCTACAAAGTGTTCCATTTCAACAAGCAAATTTGACAATAAATTTAACCTTTTCTCAATTTTATCTGAATATTCAACCTCAAAGCCATATTCTAACTTATTGTCTATATCACTTACTAAATTTTTAATTAGTTTTACAAACAAAGTTTGAGAATTAAAATGTCTGTGGTCGTCTTGTTTCAGCAATTTGTTTAATTTGTCTATATTTACATCATCAAGTGCATTGTCTTTAAAATACTGTGAGTTATTACAATATATTTCTATACCATCTTTGGCGTATTCATCATAAATAAAAATATCCTTCTGCATTATTTCATCAACAATAGCACTATTCAGCAATTCTTGAAATTCAATTTTATTTATAATTTTATTTTTTTTATCTTCTATAATTTTTATAAAAGGATTTTGTTTGAATAAATCATTCTCGATAAATTGATTATGATATTTTTCTATTTCTTTCTTTTCATCCTCTTCAACATTAACAATTTTGTAATCACTATTATTAATTTTGCTGTCTAACATTCTTTTTAACAAAATAGCCGTTTTTGTTTTAAGCATAAAGAACACATGTCCCCATTTTGGGTTATATTGTAGTTCGTAAAATTTTTCAACAATTTTTATCCTGCGCCAAAGACGAAAAAGTTTATCAAAATTTTCTTCTGTTACTGTATAATCAAGGTCAATAATAGTAGTGTCAATTACCGATTCCATTAACCGTTCATAAGGTAAAACTTCTTTTTCCCCTATTGTGAAATCAACTTGTGAAAATGCAGGAGTACGGTAAAATCTTAATTGTCTATCATTATTGAGACATATCAATTTTTCTTCTGAATTGTGAAGATAATGTTCGTGTTTTTTGCACATTTCCACAGCATAATACAATACCTGAACGAACGATTTTATTATGTAAAATGAAAGGTTTTTACTATTTTTTTCTTGTTTATTCGCAAAACCACCGTAATAAGAGTTTATATATTTTCTGGTTTCTTCTATTTTATTAGAAAAATCGTCAAGTATCAAAAATTCTGCACTTAAAAACGATTTTATAAAATGATAACAAATTTCTGAAATAGTACCTGAAATATTTAGAGATTTTATAGAAGTTATATAGCGAATAACTTGAGGGTTATAATTTCTCTGCTCATCACAAAATAGTTCTCTGAATTTTAACAAAACATTTTCAAAATCAGGAGGCACTGTATTTTCGATATTTCTATTTTTAATCTCAGTTGCTGCCTGCATTAATGTTTGACAATCTATATTGTTTTCTCTAACAAACAATTTTGGCAAATTGCTTGTTGGATTATCAAAAGTAAATTTTCCTGTACTATCATCAATGTACAACTTGTTTAAATTTTCATTTTGTGCCAAAATATGCAAATTTTCAACATCGGTTGTTGTTGCAATTTTAAATTCAATAAAAAAATTCGACAAACAATCATCAAAGATGTTTGCCTTAGAATTAAAAGTTGCAATGTTTTTGATTTCTTCAAGTGCTGTTTCGATGTGTGTTTTCATACTTAAAAAAAAGAAACTGCCTCACAATAGTCAGTTTCAAAATATAGGGTTAATATGTTATGCGGCTAATTTATAATTTACCGTCAAATGTTTTTTATTTTCTTTGAATTTATCAAGTTCTTTTTGTAAAAAATACGGAACATTTACAAACATTTCTTTGTTCTCTGCCCATTGAGCAATATTCCATAATTCACCGTGCGCAAGCCATATCAATTTACCAATATCATCGTCAGCGTCAAATGGAATAGATTTGCCGTCTTCATCATTTATTAAAGATTTAATACTGTCGTCTATCATTTTGGTATATTTAGATAAATTATCCTTTTCAATAATCCTTGTAAGTTCGTCTTTCAAATTGTTATTTTCATCAAGTTTATACTGAAATTTTTCATTCTTACTAATAGTTTTCATTTGTTCCTTGTGGTTGTAAATATCCTGTTCCACACCGCCATTGGTATATGCAACCCAATTATTAAAATGATAAAACAATGTTTCTTCGATTTGAATATCCCCATTTTTTGCTTTCTCGTTTTCCCTGCGTGCGCTTTCCAAACAAGTAAAGTACGCCAACTTCATAAATCGAGTTGTTGAAAATTTTTGAATTGCAGTATTTTTCTTTTCAAACAATATAACCTCATCTTTTGGCAATTCGTGGTTATCTGTACCTATTTTCACTTGCTCTTCAGTCCATTTGTCTATCATATAATTGAACAAAGCAAGTTTTTGTGTTAATTTACACATAATTTATTATATTTTATTAAAGTTTAACTTTTTATTTTACAAAATTACAACAAATAATACGGCTTTTTTCATTCCGCATTACTTTTTTACTAAATTTTGCTCATCGTCTTTTTAAGATTAATTTACACATAAAGTATTGTTATTCAATGAATTAAATTTTATTTTTTATAGAAAATAATCTAACGACAAAGTTATAAATTATTTATTTAATCACCAAATTTTTTGTGATATATTTTTTGTAAAAAGAAATCAATACTACAAATATTCTACAAACAGAAATTTTGAGCATTTTTGCAATAAAAAATTTTAATCATTGTAGGGGAAAGGCGCACACGCCCATACATAATGCACAACTTGCAAACAGCGTGCCATTCTACATTTTAAATTCTAAATTTTACATTCTAAATTCTATATTTATCTCCCCGCCTGTTCAATATAATTTCTCAATTCATTATTAAAATCATCACATTCGAGCAGTTTTTCGAGCGTAAGGTGCATTCGGTAACGCCAACTGTGGCGCGAGTTTGAAGGCACATTAATACGCTCGTCATTTGGATTTTCGCGGCGGAGGTTGTGCGACATTCCGAGCAAATCCTGCCACTGAAAAATTGCCAGCATTGCAGGCGAATAGAGGTGCTGCAAAATCACATCGCGCACAAGCCACCACTCGCAGAAAAACGGCGCATCACCCCAATGACCAAGTTCGTTGTTGTAGAACTTTTGCGAAACGGCGCGGTCTTCTTCCCACCAGCCGCGAATGGTACTCATATCGTGCGTTGAGGGTGAGACAACCGACAAATAGGGCGCGTCTGCGGGGTGAAAAAAGGTCTTTTTGTCGTCCTTCGGCGCGCGCTGAATTTCGAGCGAAAGTATCGAAAGTTCGTTCATCACAGAGGTTACGCAATGCGTCATCATTCCCAAATCCTCGCCGCAAATCAGCATATTTGTTGCCTGTTTGAGCGCGGAAAGTTTTTTTAAACCGAGTTCGTACCAAAAAGCATCTTGTCTGCGATAGAAATAATCAACGTACAGTTCGCGGAAAACACGCTGCTGATGCTCGTCAAGCGCGCGGAAAGTGGGCAATTTTTCCATATCGTAGCGCGGATAAAATTGCTGTCCGTTGGTATTCGGCACTTCAAAAAGCAGCACGTTTGAAATCAAATCGAACAAGCCCCATTTAACGCGCTCGGAAATTTTACCTGCGTTAAACAACTGTTCCACAGCGGCTTGCGTAGCATATTCATCTTTAATTCTGTATGCAAAACCATATTTTATATACAGACAATTATTTTTTACCCATTCCGCCTCTTCGCCAAAATTATCCCAAAGAATATGGTCGGTGATATACGGCACGCAAAATCTTTCGTAGTCAAACTGCACGCCGCGGCTTTGAAATTCGTCTGCATAAATCGGAATTGACGGATTAAGATGACCCATAATTCCCTCAATCTGATATGTAGGAATTTCCCAAATTCTGAAAAAACCGAGAATATGGTCAATTCTAAACGCATCAAAATAATTTCCCATTTGCTGAAAACGTTTTTTCCACCAATCGTAAGATGTTTCTTCAATTTTTGCCCAGTTATAAGTCGGCAATTCCCAATTTTGCCCTTTTACAGAAAACAAATCGGGCGGCGCGCCTGCTGCGGTGTCCATATTAAACAGTTCGGGCGAAACCCAAGTATCAACGCTGTTGCGATTAACGCCAATCGGAATGTCGCCTTTGAGTATCACGCCGCAAGAGTGTGCATATTCGGCAGCCGCTTTCAACTGAATGTGCAGGTGATATTGAATATAGTAATTCAGTGCGATATTGTCATTTGTTTCACGCAGAGTGATTTCACGCAGAGGGCGCGGAGATTGCGCAGAGAGCGCAGAGGAATTATTTTGCGTTCTCTGCGTATTTCTTTGCGAACTCTGCGTGAAAGAATTTTGCGTGAAATGAATTTTTGCATTTTGATAATCGGCAAATTCGCCCCAATTTCGATAATCGCAGGTGTGAAATTTATCTCTCAAACAGCAATAAATCGCGTACGGCTCGAGCCAGTGAGCGTTTTCTTTGTAAAAATTTTTAAAATCTTTGCTTGCCAAAAATTTCTCTTTATTATTTAAAAATGCCTCTTTTGCGTAAGATAATTTGAAATTGATTACGGACAAAAAGTCCATCATTGCCAGCGAATTGAGTTGCTCGCGTTTTGCCTCAAATTTTTTGCTTAACTCGCTGTCTTTCGGAAGTTTGTCAAGTTTTTCCAAGTCCAAAAAGAGCGGATTTAGCGCGAAAGCCGAAATCGCGGCGTAGGGCAGCACGTCTGCCTCTGTGTGCGTGCCGATAGTGTCGTTGAGCGGAAGAACCTGTATCAGTTTCAGCCCGACTTTTTTTGCCCAATCAGCCATTTTCATCAAATCGGTGAAATCGCCAACGCCGAAACTGCGCTCCGACCGCAGCGCAAACACAGGAATACTCACGCCCGCGCCGTGAAACGAGTTGTTTGCCATTCGTACAAAGGTGTCATTTACAACCACTTGCGAACTTGCAGCCGCGCTCGGCACAATTCTGTCCGCGCCGCTTTCAAAATACTTAAACGCCTTGTTTTCAACGTCATAAACTCCGTATTTGTAGTGAATATCGTTTTTTTCTGCCGACAAATTAAGCGCGATTGAAAAAGCACTGTCATTGCGGGCTTGACCCGCAATCGTTTTATTTTCAGGCGATTGCGGGTCAAGCCCGCAATGACATAATGGCTGTTGCGACATCAGCACAGGATTTTCCACACTCCAATCTCCAAGTTCTGCACAGTTGCCGATAACGCAAACCGTTTCATTTTTTTGCAACAAAGGTGCTTTTACGCTAAAAATATGGGAACACCCCACCCCAGCCCTCCCCAAAGGTGAGGGAGTGCGCAAAGTTGCATTTTTTGACAAACCATCATCTGCCCCGCGTTTCCCCTCCTTTGGAGGGGGCAGGGGGGAGGTTTCAGTGCGTTTCAACAAAACATTTTGAAACGGCGAAGTGAGAAAATTGTTTTCCACTGCCGAAACGCTGTTCCACGCATCAATAGAAACAATTTCTTTTTTTGAAATATTTAGATTTATTACTCTGCTGACATTCCATTCGGGCGTGATTTTGCCCGAATTTTCGTCTTTTATAAAATAGGAATAACGCAGTTCTGAAAGATTTTTTGCGTTAATATCAACAGCGAGCGACCAACTTTCCGGCGGCTCAAAGTTCATTGGAATTGCCTTTGAAATGTCGCCTGCACCGAGTTCGGCGGCGTTGCCTGTGATGTATAAATTTTGTCCCCAATGGGTAAAATACGAAATTTTGAAAGTGAGTTTCATAAGTTTAGAGTTTTAGAACAAAGAGCAAAGCGTAAAGACGTGTAGAATTACAGTCATTTTCCTATATGCCAAATTCTTTGTCATAGGTATTAATAATAAGATTTTTCTAAATAAATCCCAATAATTATCGGGACTGCAAAATTAATGTTTTTTTTCTAAAATAAATACTTACAAACAATAAATATTATATTTTGCAAACTATAAATTGCTGAAAATGAATTGTTTTTGAAAAATAAAATGTAACAATAAAAAACAAAAAATGTTTTTAATCTTTTTATCTGATAATCAATTATTTATAAAATATTTTAAACGACCGTTTAACTTTTAACAAAATTTAATACATTTATATTAAACAAATGTTTAATTTTGCCGCCGAAAAAATAAATAACTTATAACGGATTAGGTATTTAATTAATATTGGCTCAAATTAAAACAGTTTTTATATTAAACGCAAAGCCGCAAAGTTTTTTTATTAATTTGATATTTAGTGTTTTATTTATTTATTTTTTTCTCTGGTTTTAAATTTTATTTTTAAGAACGCAAAGGAGAAAAACTTAAAAGTTTTTCTTAGCGTCTTTGAGACTTTGCGCCTTTGCGTTCAAAATACAAATGTTTTTTAAAGCCTAATTCAAAAAACTTAAATTTTATGTCAAAAGAAAAATATGAACTTGAAGTGCGGGAACGAATACTGAAAACAGCCCGCGAACTCTTTGTGAAAAACGGCTACAACGGCACAAGCATTCGCGATATTGCCGCAGTTGCCGATGTAAATGTGGCGCATATCAACTACTATTTCGGCTCAAAATACGGGCTTTTTGAAATCATTTTTGACGAGGCATTTGACAAAATGTTCCGCCGAATTGAACTCATTTTAAGTTCTGATTTACCAATTACGGAACTCGTAGAACGCTGGATTAACGTTTATTACGAGGTTTTGGCGGAAAACCCGCTTATTCCAATGTTTATTTTGAATGAGGCAAATCACGGCTCTGATAAAATGATTGAAATTGTCAAAAAACATCAGCCAATTCGTCTTTTTAACAATTTGCAAACAAAATTTGAAGCAGAAATTAAACTTGGAACGATACAGAATATTCCAACGCTCGATTTTGTAATCAATGTGCTGTCGCTGTCGGCGTTTCCTTTTATGTTGAGCGGGTTAGTGATGAAAGTTACAGGAAAAACTTACGCCGAATACAGTGAAATACTTGATACGCACAGACGTTATGTTGTTGAATTTGTGCTTAATGCGCTGAAAATCAATGAGAAATTATGAATTAAGAATTAAGAAATAAGAGTTAAGAAATAAAAAATTTTAATATAATTAAGATTTTAGGGGAAAATGAATAACGCAATTTTCAAAACAGGTATTGATGTTGGCTCTACAACGCTGAAAATCATTGTGTTAGATAATGAAAACAACATTATCTATAAAAATTATGTCCGCCACAAAGCCGATATAAACGGCACTTTGATTGCCGAATTGGAGGCTTGTAAGGGCGCGATTAGTAAGGGCGCGATTAATCGCGCCCCTACCGAACCGCAATTATCAATCAACATAACAGGCAGCGCAGGAATGGGCGTTGCTGAGCGCACGCAAATACCTTTCATTCAGGAAGTTATCGCAGCAATAGAAGTGATAAAAACGCATTATCCCGACACGCACACGCTGATTGATTTGGGCGGCGAAGATGCAAAAATCGTCTTTTTTGAAGACGGCAAGCAGCCCGATATTCGTATGAACGGCTCGTGCGCAGGCGGCACAGGCGCGTTTATCGACCAAATGGCTGATTTAATGAATATTGCGGTGGCAGATTTAGGTACAATCGCACGTGATTACAAGAAAATTTACCCGATTGCCTCGCGTTGCGGCGTGTTTGCCAAAACAGACGTACAAAACCTGATTTCGCGCAATATTCCGCAGGCGGATTTGGCAATGTCGATACTGCAAACCGTTGCGTTGCAGGCGGTTACAACGCTTGTGCGGGGAAACAGAGTTGCGCCGAAAATCATTTGCACAGGAGGTCCATTAACATTTATTCCCGCCCTTCGCGCCGCATTCGCCAATGTGCTGCAACTGCCTGAAAATGAAATGTTTTTGCCCGAAAACAGCGAGTTTTTTCCTGCGTGGGGCTGCGCTTTATTAAATTAAAAATTATGAATTAAAAATAACTTATCAACCGCCCTTTGGGGCATAAAAATTAAAAAAATATGAAATGGTTTATCGAGAATTGGTACAAATCAACTTTCTTTTTAGCGATTTATTCGCTGTTATTTATCTTTCTGTTTATTCTGCCGAAAGATTTTGCGCTGTTTCTAATATGGCTGCACGTTCCTGTTTATCTGTTGCACGAAACAGAAGAATTTGTTTTTCCAGGAGGTTTTCCTGATATAATGACGGAAATGTTTATTGGCAAAGGAAAGGAAGTGCCTTTAGCCATTAAAAGAGCGGGCTTTTGGATTAACATTCCATTTATAGTAATCGGCTTTCCTTTTGTTGCAACATTGGCAACTCTTCTCGGTGTTTCGTTTGGGCTGTATGTAGTGTATTTTACGTTGATTGCAACTATACCTCATTTTATTCAGGTTATACGGACAAAAAAACTTTACAATCCCGGACTTGCGGCAAGCGTATTCCTCAATTTGCCTGTCAGTATTTTTACATTATATTATCTAAACTCAAAAGGACTTGTTTCAAATTGGGCAAATATTATTGGTTTTGTTGTGGCTTTTGTCGCTATGGCAGGACCTATGGTATTTCAGTTAAAAAAAGCAATCGCCGAAACACGAAAAACAGAAACAAACATAAACAAATAAAAAATATATGAACAAAATTAGCATAATTTACATAATTCACAAAAGAATACGTTAATTCTGTAAATCTTGTTAATCCTGTAAAATTTAAAACAAATGAAAAACTATCAAATATCAGAATTACAATCGTTGTTAAATCAAATTTTTACAGATAAAATAATTTTTGTACTTTTGTATTTCATTTCCAAAATTCCGTATTTTTGCGGAAAAATAGAAACAAAATGAACTTTATAGAATTTCGTAAGCAATTTTTTGAGTTAGGTTGCTTTTCGTCAAATCAGGTTTATGCTTGGCGTGAAACGTTTGACAAAAACAATCTCACTCGCTGGACAAAGCAGGGGCATATTTTGCGCTTGCGGCAGGGTTTTTACGCTTTTCCCGAATACTTGCAGCAGCCGAATTTTGCGTTTTTTGTGTCGAATTATATTTACAAACCCTCTTATGTCAGTTTGCACAGCGCGTTGGCTTTTTACGGCATTATTCCCGAAGCCGTTACGCAGATTACGGCTGTGAGTTCGCTCAAAACTGCTGATTTTCAAAACGCTTTCGGCGATTTTTCATATCAGCAAATGAAGTCCGAACTGATTTTCGGTTACGAGCAAAAGCCGCTCGGCGAGCGTTCTCTGCTGATTGCTACGCCTGAAAAAGCGATTTTGGACTTGCTCTATCTTTACCCGTTTTACAACACAGAGCAGGAAATTAAAAACCTGCGCTTTGACGAGGACTTTATGCAAAATGAATTGAATGTTGAGCGGTTAATGGAGTTTGCAGTGAGGTTTGGAAATAAGGAATTGGAGAAAAGAGTGGGGATTTTATTAGCACGCAGATGACGCAGATTAAACAGATTTACGCAGATAAAATTATGAAAATAAGAATATTAAAAAATACAGAAATAAAAATTTTGGACAGGTTGCTTTATGAGGCAATTTTTATTCCTGAAGGTATTGAAAAACCGTCTTTTGATATTATTAAAATTCCTGAGTTACAAGTATTCATTAATGATTTTGGCAACAAAAAAGACGATTATTGTTTGGTTGCTGAAAACGAAGGAAAAATTGTTGGCGGTGTATGGGTGCGTATTATTTCAGGCGAAATTAAAGGGTTCGGCTATGTTGATGACGAAACACCCGAATTTGCAATTTCGTTGTTTGAGGAATATCGAAATCAGGGTATCGGTACAAAATTGATGCTTGTAATGATTGATTATTTGCGAAATAAAAAATACAAACAATGTTCTCTTGCTGTTCAAAAAGCAAATTATGCGGTAAAAATGTATCAAAATATCGGTTTTAAAATAATTAAAGAAAAAGAAGAAGAATTTTTAATGTTATTGAAATT
>JAISKN010000321.1 GCA_031260925.1 Prevotellaceae bacterium
ACACTTTTTTACTTTTGAGAAACAAGCGTGCAAAGGTACAAAAAAATTATGAATTATAAATTATAAATTATGAATTATTTTTTTAAAAAAATATTACATTTAATCAATATGGTATAAAAATGAAATAACCTGTCATTCTCGCGCAGGCGGGAATCTCCTTACTACATTATATAAATGAGATTCCCGCCTGCGCGGGAATGACACCTGTTTTTTTGTTTTTATTTCGTGTATTCGTAGTTAAAAAAAACAATTATAATTAGTGAATGACATTTTTTGAAAAAATAAGTTTTGTAACTATTTGTTTTTTCAAAAAAAAATCGTACCTTGCGCCACTTTTTATTTTAATGTAAAAAAATCTTAACTAATTAATATCTAACATTTTATGAAAGTTTATCAAACAAATGAGGTACGAAATATCTCGTTATTAGGTGGCTCAGGCACTGGGAAAACCACTCTTGTAGAAGCGATGCTTTATGAGAGTGGTGCTATAAAACGTAAGGGAACGGTCGATTCTAAGAACACCGTTTCCGACTATTTTCCTGTTGAACAGGAGTACGGCTATTCGGTTTTTCCAACCGTAATTAACGCCGAATGGGCTGGCAAAAAACTGAATATCATCGACTGCCCGGGCGCAGACGATTTTATTGGCGGAGCAATTACCTCGCTCGCCGTTACCGACCAAGCCGTGATTTTGGTTAATGCGCAGTACGGCGTTGAAGTCGGCACGCAAAACCATTTCCGCTACACCGACAAACTTAAAAAGCCGGTTATCTTTGCCGTTAATCAACTTGACAAAGAGATGGCTGATTTCGACAAAACATTGGAACAGTTGAAAGAAAGTTTCGGCTCAAAAGTAACCGTAGTTCAATATCCTGTTGCTGTCGGCGCAAATTTCAACGCAATGATTGACGTTTTAAAACTGAAAATGTACCGTTGGAAACCCGAAGGCGGACAGCCCGAAGAGTTGGACATTCCCGCAGACGAGCAGGCAAAAGCGGAAGAACTGCACGCTGCATTGGTAGAGGCAGCAGCCGAAAATGACGAAACATTAATGGAAAAATTCTTTGAAAACGGCTCGCTTTCGCAGGAAGAACTTTTTGAAGGAATACACAAAGGGCTGATTTCGTGCGGTATGTACCCTGTTTTGTGCGTTTGCTCGGGCAAATCTATGGGAGTGCGCAGATTAATGGAATTTTTGGGCAATGTTGCGCCTGCCGTTACCGAAATGCCGAAACCTGTTACAACGCAAGACATTGAAATTGAGCCGAATATCAGCGGCGCAACAAGTTTATTTGTTTTCAAAACAAGTATTGAGCCGCATATTGGCGAAGTTTTTTATTTTAAAGTAATGTCGGGCAAACTGCACGAAGGCGATGATTTAGTAAATATCAGCCGCAACGGCAGCAAAGAACGCATAAGTCAGATTTTCTGCGTTGCAGGACAGACGCGCACCAAAGTTGAGGAAATTGTTGCAGGCGACATCGGCGCAATGGTGAAACTCAAAGACGTGCGCACAGGCAACACTCTGAACGCCAAAGACGTTGATTGGGAATATCCGCAAGTGCAATATCCTGCGCCAAAATATCGCCGCGCCGTTAAAGCGGTCAGCGATGGCGAAGACGAAAAACTCGGCGAAATACTCAACCGTATGCACACCGAAGACCCAACTTGGGTTGTGGAACGTTCAAAAGAACTGCGTCAAACAATCCTTTCGGGACAGGGCGAATTTCATTTGCGCACGCTAAAATGGCGCGTTGAAAACAACGATAAAATAATGGTGCAGTTTGACGAGCCGCGCATTCCTTACCGCGAAACAATCACAAAATCGGCGCGCGCCGACTACCGCCACAAAAAACAGTCGGGCGGCGCAGGACAGTTCGGCGAAGTTCATCTCATTGTTGAGCCGTATCAGGAAGATGTGCCTGCAAAAGAGGTTTATAAATTCGGCAATCAGGAGTACAAAATTTCGCAGCGCGATGTTCAGGAGATAAAACTTGATTGGGGCGGAAAACTCGTTTTCATCAATTCTATTGTCGGCGGCTCGATTGATTCGAGGTTTATGCCTGCCATTCTCAAAGGAATTATGCAAAGAATGGAGCAGGGACCATTGACAGGCAGTTATGCCCGCGATGTGCGCGTGATTGTTTATGACGGCAAAATGCACCCTGTTGATAGCAACGAAATTTCGTTTATGCTTGCAGGCAGAAACGCTTTTGCGGAGGCATTCAAAAATTCGGGTCCAAAAATTCTTGAGCCGATGTACGACCTTGACGTTCTCGTTCCGTCCGACCGTTTGGGCGATGTAATGAGCGATTTGCAGGGACGGCGCGGTATGGTTTTGGGTATGAACTCCGAGCGCGGTTTTGAACATCTCAAAGCCAAAGTGCCATTGAAAGAGGTATCGTCTTATTCCACCGCTTTGAGTTCGCTTTCGGGCGGTCGCGCCTCATTCGGTATGAAATTCAACGCCTACGAACTCTGCCCAACAGACGTTCAAGACAAGTTGATAAAAGAATACGAGGCACAGAAGAAAGAGGAAGATTAATTCAATTAAAAATTAATAATTAATAATTAATAATGGAAAGAGTGCTGCTTTAATTGGGCGGCATTTTTTTTGTTTATATTTTTTTTGAGGTGCTATTTTATTTCACTATCGAAAATTTATTTAGATATTAGAAAATTTATGGTGTTTGTCCCGCAGGGACAGTACTTTATTAACCGTAGATTTTAATCTACGGACAATGATACTCCCTAACCTAAGTCCCGCAGGGACGACACATTAATTATAATCTTCAAGTGTCGTCCCTGCGGGACAATAAAATAGCACCTCAAAAAAATTATTAACCCATTTTTTTGTTTTTTTCATATTATTTCAAAAATAATATATATCTTTGCACTTTGAAATTCAAACTCTAAAAAAACAATACTATTATGAAAAAACTTACTTTTCTTTTAATGGCTGCTCTTTTTGCAGCAAATTCTTACGCTGACACTTCCTACACTATTACAGGCACAGGCAGCGACCTTACGCTTACCATTACAGGCACAGGCGATATGCCTAATTACACAAGTGGTAATGCCCCTTGGTATTCTCAAGGTGCAAATATTAAAACGTTGATAATTGAAGATGAAGTTACTTCTATTGGAAATAATGCTTTTTATTATTGCATCGGTTTAACATCTGTGGTTATTCCTAATGCTGTTACTTCTATTGGAGATAATGCTTTTTATCAATGCAGTGGTTTAACATCTGTAACTATTGGAAATTCTGTTACTTTTATTGGAGATAATGCTTTTTATTATTGCAG
>JAISKN010000048.1 GCA_031260925.1 Prevotellaceae bacterium
TCGGCGGGCATACCCTGTCCGTTTTTCCCAATCCAACTTATGGACTTGTTCGGGTAGAGATTTCTGGCGAAATGCCCGAACACCCGATTAACGTAACTCTTACCGATGTGAATGGCAAACGATTGCAGAATTTCACAACGGAAAGCCCTTACTTTGATGTTGATTTAATATCTTATGTACAAGGAAATTATTTATTGCTTGTGCTGATTGACGACAAAAAATCTGTTTGGAAAATCATTAAACAGTAATTATTAATTAGTAATCAGTAGTCAGTAATTAGACACAAGACACAAGTATTGTTTTATTGGAATTGGTAAATTAATATAGTTTTTCTGGATTGCTTCATATTTTTCGCTACATTTTATTTCGCTTAAAATATTCGCAATGACGTACTGCCTTTACTTATACGACTGCCGTCATTGCGAGGTATTTCCGAAGCAATCCAGAAAATAATAATATTTTTATACAAAATTAACAATATCGTTTTATCTAATCTTAAACTTTAAAACATCAAAACAAATGAAACACAAATTTTTATCAGTAATAATATTTATTGCACTGTTTGCAATAAATGCAGAGGCGCAAACAATTAGCACAATGCCTGCAACTGCGGCTGTTTCACCAACAGGTGCAGCAAACTATCAAATACCGATAGAAGTGCCGCCCGGCACAAACGGCTTTCAGCCAAATATTTCAATAACCTATAATTCCCAGGGCGGATTTGGTGCAATGGGGCAAGGCTGGGATATTGGCGGACTTTCGGCGATTACTCGCGGCACAAAAAACTTTTACTATGACGGTGATATAATTTTGTATAATGCAATGCAATTTAACGATAGCGATGTTTTTTATTTAGATGGACAGCGATTAATTTTGCTCAGTGGAACACATTTTACAGTCGGTGCGGTTTATGGCACTGAAGTAGAAGATTACTCAAGAGTAACAATAAAAAACTATTCTGGCAGAAAGTATTTTGAACTTAAAACACTTGACGGACAGATATTTGAATATGGAAAAGGAAGTTCAATGATGACGCCATACTACTTTGAAAGTGATGCTGAAGATTGGGCTTTAGCGTGGAAAATAAGCAGTGCAAAAGATGCTTACGGCAATGTAATAAAGTATCAATATACTCCTTCGGGACAATATTTAAAGAAAATACAATACACAAATAATGAAAATTACGTTGAATTTTACTATTCCAAGAACTTTAAAAATCCACAAAAGAAGTTTTTTGGCAGTGTTGCAAATATACAGGATTCCGTTTTATATGCAATAAAAACCTATAATGCTAATAGTCGTGTAAAACAATACACTTTTAACTACACAGACTCGTATATAGATAAACAATTAACTACCATTACATTAGAAAACTATTTAACTAATACCGTTAGTAGCACTACAACGAATATTGGATATGGAGAAGAATCTACCATACAAAATATTGAATTGAATAATTTGGTTGATGTTGCAATTAAAGATGATTCAAACTCATATTTATATTCTGGCGATGTAGATGGAGACGGTTATCCTGATAAAATAGAACTATGGAAAGGGAAAAAAGTTGGTAGTACATATCAAAATGGCTATATAAGAGTGTATCGTAATAGCGGAAATGATACGGTACAATTTCCAAATCCTGCTCAATTTTGCGATAAGTTTGTTCCAAAATTATTAGTGGCTGATTTAAACAATGACGGCAAAGATGAAATAGTGTTACTGTCAATTGATACAACAAATAATGTTTCAATGGATAATATTGTAATAAAGGTTTATTCTTATAATGTATCAAACCATACTTTAGAAAAAAAATCTACTACAGACCAGTATTCCCCACAAGTAACCAGCAAAATTTGTGATTATGGTTATAGTGCTTTGCTGACAAATATTAATGGAGATATGTACCCAGATTTGATGATTGTTCCTTATAAAATTAGAACTGGAAATTATATTGACCACGATGATGTTTTTGACCACAATATTACAGATATTAATATAGGAGTGCAAACATTCAGATATAATACATTACAATATAACTTTACATTTATTGAAGAACAAAATGTTACGTTAAACTCGGCGGCAGGGGTTTGGAACTCTCCACAGATTGGCGATTTTAACTCTGATGGAGAAATTGATTTTATGCACATTCTAACACAAGACGCAGAAGATGTAGCAAGTGAACATCATTTTAGACGAGGCAACATCTTGGAATCAAAAGATTGGGGTGGTTCTAATCTCTTTGAGTATGACGGTCGCCATATTGATGGTTGTTTGAATTGCCATACATATATACCATACTTTGAAAATTTTTATGCTGTTGATGTGAACTCAGACAACCGTACTGATATAATTGTTCAAAATGCACGAACACACGATAACGGCAAATGGCAGGTTATGATAAATGCTGGATTGAATGCTGTTCCGATAACAATCGAAACAAATATTTCTCCTGCATACAGTCACCCTAATGGAAGTTATACAGACGAAGATGACCAATATCCAATATTTTTGGATTACAACGGTGATGGTTATATAGATATGGTGGTGGCAGACGAAGTATATAATGACAATGGTTATCAATATACAGAGTGGAAGTTTTACAGAAACAATAATGGCGTTTTTGAGGTTGAGACGGCTTTCGTTTCTAATCAGCAACTTTCACACATGCAGCCTGTCGTAATGGATATTAATAATGACGGAATTGCTGATATTGTTTATGCCGAAGGTACAAAATATAAGGCATATACAAAACCAAATGCCAACAGAAGAAGTTTAGTTACAAAAATCACCAATGGTTTGGGGCAAGTAGATATTTTTACTTATACAAACTATAGCGGATATACGATACCTGCAAATACAACTGTCCGCAGTTTGAATGCACCTGTTCTTTTGGTTGCACAACACATACAGTCCGATGGAAACATCATAAATTATACTTTTAGTAATGCAAAAATGCACGAAACAAAAGGTTTTTTAGGATTTGGAAAAATTTCTGCCGAAAATATAACCAACAATACAATTATTATTAGTACATTTGCACTCGTTAATACATTCCCAAATTCTTTATCTGGGGTAACAAAGTATTTTAATATGAGTTTACAAGAACAGAAACTATATGTAGGTAAAGGCGAGCTTGCTTCAACACAGACTTATGTAAATATCAACAAAAGTGCTGGGTTGTTGCCAAATTTGCGTTATATTATGGTGCCGTATTCTGTAACTACTACCGACCGTGTTAGAAATCTTACAACAAATACAAATTATATTTTTGATAATTTTGGGCGACAAATGTTTGAACAATCTATAGCAGGTGAGTATATTACTGAGACAAATTATGTATATTCTTCTCCTGAGGTAAATGTAAGTAATATATCATATTCTCAGTTTTTACCACAAACAAAAACAGTTACCAACATAAAAAGAAGTGAAACTATTTCAAAACAAACGGCTTTTGTTTATTATCCCAATGGACAAATACAAAGACAAACAGATTTTAATGGTCTGGCAAAAAACATCATAACCGATTTTGAATATTTTACAACAGGTAATCTTAAAAAAGCAACCATAACTGTTACAGACTTAACGCCTCAGGTAACTCAATATGGATATGATGCTTTGTACAGACTGCCAACTTCTCAAACCAACACACTGGGACAGGTTTCGAGTAAAACGTATGATTTTAGAAACGGTAATGTGTTGTCAGAAACTGGTATTGACGGACTGCAAACAAATTATATTTATAACAATGCAGGATATTTGAGCAGAAAAGATTTACCAAACGGACAGAGTTTTTATATTTCCACTTACTTTGATATAAATCACGGAGCAAAATACAGAGTTCATGAATATACAAACAGTCCGACTTGGTTAAAAACAACTTGGTATGATATTTATGGACGAGAAGTGCATGCTCAACAAACAGGTGCAAACGGTGAAACTCTTAACGGCGGAAAAATTTATAACTCGAAAGGACAACTGCAAAAAGAAATTCACCCGCACAGAAATGCCGATGCTGAAATTTATACCGAATATATTTATGACATATATGGTAGAGATTCTTTAAAAACAGTTTTTGATGGTATTAATAATCTGACAACAAGTTATGAATACGACAGACTTAAAACTACTATAACAAATCCTGATGGAACAACAAATACAACGGTAAATAATACCGCAGGTTTGGTCGTTTCTCACTCCGACAATGGCGGAAATATCTCGTATGAATACAACGCAGCAGGACAACAGACAAAAATAACGGCAGCAGACGGCTCACAAACTTCAATTCAGTATGACGAATATGGGAATCGCTCAGTATTGACAGACCCGAATGCAGGAGAAATCTTAACCGAATATTATCCTAATGGTTTGTTATACAGACAGACAAATGCCAAAGGAGATGTAACGGTAATGAAATACGATGCCGCATTAAGAGAATCTACTAAAACAATCACAAATACCGCAGACCAAAGTTTAGTATACATCTATTCTTATGTCCCAACAGGAAATGGTATCGGACAAATCGCGTCTGTGGAGTATTTGGAAGACGGCAATTTAATACATTCTCAATCATTCAGTTATAACTTACATCATTTGCTGACTGGCAAAATTGACACTTACGAAGGTATCCCGTATCCATTTTCATACACTTATGACGGGTTGTGGAGACCACAAACTAAAACTTCGCCAAGCGGATTAGTAACGGAATATGTTTATAATATTTATGGTCAGGTAAATCAGATAAAAGCCAATGACGCACCAGTTTGGACTTTAACAACACAAAATGTCAAAGGACAGATTACAGACTTTGCTTTGGGCAATGATATTGTTTCACATTACGGGTATAAGGATAATGGACTTTTGGAAGATATTGTTTCAACACATAATACAACTGTTTTGCAACATTTCAGTTATGGATACGACAATAGATACAACTTAACTGCCCGTAATAACGAAAAAACAGGTAAACACGAAAATTTTATTTATGATAATTTAAGCCGATTTACAGAGGCAAAACTGAACGGCACAACCTATTTGCAACAGTATTATAGAAACGAAAACGGCAATATTAATTACAAATCTGATGTAGGCAAGTATGGTTATGGGCAAAGACCGCACGCAGTAGAAGCGATTGACACAACGAAAATCACCAGAGAAAACGGCATAACTGACGATAAACAAATTCTTGAATATACGTCATTTAACAAAGTTTCGAGGGTACTTCAACAAGTTGATTATCTGCCACAAGAAGAGTACACAATTTTTTATGGTGTAAACCAGCAGAGAATAAAAACATTTTATTATCAAACAGGTACGCTCAAATTTTTTAGATATTACTTGGGGACTTACGAAAAGGAAATAGGTGATAACGGGACTACGCATATTGACTATATTTACGCGCCGACAGGACTTGCTGCAATCAGAAAAGTAAATGATAACAACGAAGAAATCTATTTTGTCAGTAATGACAATATGAATTCAGTGCAACTTGTAACAGACCATCATGGAGATATAGTAAATGAGTTTTACTACACGCCTTGGGGCGGACGTACCCGCATAGATAATACAGGACTTGCCGATATAACCGACAGAGGCTACACAGGACACGAACACTTAACCGCTCTGGGCTTGATAAATATGAACGGCAGGATTTACGACCCAACATTGGCGCGTTTCCTTTCGCCTGACCCGTATGTGCAAGCACCTGATTTTTCACAGGGCTTTAATAGATACTCCTATTGTTTGAACAATCCGTTTAAATATACCGACCCGACAGGCGAAAAATGGTGGCATTGGTTGCTGGGGGCGGCATTTTTAGGTGTTCCTATGCTGGTTGACCCCGCTTCAACTATAGCAGGAATTTCAACAATAGGTATGGCGACATACACTATGGCAACAGCCACAAGTGCCGCTGTAAGTTTTACTATGAGTGCTGTAGATTTTACAACAATTTTTTGGGGAACATTATTTACAGGCGATACGCAGGAAGGAGGAAGACGTTTTGCAAATTGGGCAAAAATAGAAGCAGCAAGATTTACAGGAATTGTTGGTAATTTTTATTTTGACAAAACAGCAAATGTTGGAGAATGGGGGTTGCAGGTATTTAATGCGATAACACTCGGATATAGAGAAGTGTTACAAAACAATGTTGGTAATATTTTAACACACGCTCTAAATATTGGCGGCAAAGTAGAACAAACAGGTTTTTATCAAGGAAGATTAATATCCCGAACTCCCGATAATACGCTTAAAACTGCCATTTCTTTTGGTGATTATATTACAGGCGACCAAATAGCAATGAATCCTAATGATATTGACTACGATATTGATTTGTTTGCTCACGAATTTGGGCATACTTATCAAAGTAAAATAACAGGTGCGATGTATTTATTTAGATATGGTATTGCAAGTGCTGCATATCAGGGGGCTACAGAATATGATGCAAATAAAAGGGCAGCAGGGAATGGCTTGCCAATAGGTTCATGGAGAACACAAAATAGTAGCACATATAAAAGCTATGAATTTATCTTTATGCCAGTATTATGGCCTTTTATGTGGATGTGGAATTATTAATATATGAGGATTAGAGTATGAAAACTAAAATACTATTTATTATAGAATTAATTTTAATATTATGTTCTTGTGACCCATTATTTCACGATGATTTTATTATTGTTAATGAATGTAATGATAATATTACTGTTGAAATAGAAGATTATAATCAAAATAGAGATACATTTAATCTTTATGCTAATCAAGATACTATATTTTATTTTAACGAATGGGCTGGTGGTTATTCTCAAATAGAATACATATCAAAATTATTCTCTTCAATAAGAATAAAAAAAAATAACATTTATTCACAAATTAATTATAATAATTATCAATTATGGGTAAAAGAAAATATTGAAAGTTCTAAACACAATGCATACTATACAAGAGTTAGATATTACTTATATATTAAACCTGAAGATTTTGAATAGATTAATCTGCCCGCTACGGCAAGTTGATTGTCGTAGTGGGTTAAAAAACAAGCAATTTATGAAAAATTTGTATAAATGGTTTTTTGCACCTGCATTATTTCCGTTTGAGTGGATTTGGAATTATTAACTTTTTAATTTAAATTGGCATGAAAAAGTATGTAATAAAAATTATTATTATTTTTATAATTATTTTATTTTCGGGTTGTTCATTGCCTGATATTGAAATGCAAAAGTTTCCGTATTATGGAAATGCTTTAAGATTTGATGGATATTATCAATCTGAACAAACAGATTTTGTTTTGTTCTTTTATAGAGATGGAACTGTTTTAAAAATTGACAAATCAGAAATTAGCATTAATTCTACTGTCATAGATACGGAACGTGTAAAAACTGATAAAAGATATTGGGGAACACTACAAATACAAGAACCACAAATTGAATTTGAAATAATTCAATTTATGAGTGATTTTTATGGTTTGTTTCACTATTACGGCATTATTGACAGCAATGAAAGTTTTTACATAACTAAATATGTAAGTCAAAAAAGAAATATACAAAATATTTCCAACGAGAATTTTAGTTTTAAATTTTATTCGTCCGAAAAACCTGATAGCATAAATCAATGTATAAAATGGTAGTGATGTCACGCTGGCGCGGACTTGCAGTCCGTGCCTTGAAAATCAATAA
>JAISKN010000053.1 GCA_031260925.1 Prevotellaceae bacterium
TCGGCGGGCATACCCTGTCCGTTTTTCCCAATCCAACTTATGGACTTGTTCGGGTAGAGATTTCTGGCGAAATGCCCGAACACCCGATTAACGTAACTCTTACCGATGTGAATGGCAAAAAATTACAGAATTTCACAACGGAAAGCCCTTACTTTGATGTTGATTTAACATCTTATGTACAAGGAAATTATTTATTGCTTGTGCTGATTGACGACAAAAAATCTGTTTGGAAAATTATTAAACAGTAATTAGTAATTAGTAGTCAGTAATTAGTAATTAGACACAAGTGTTGTTTTATCTAATCTTAAACTTTAAAACATTAAAACAAATGAAACACAAATTTTTATCAGTAATAATATTTATTGCACTGTTTGCAATAAATGCAGAGGCGCAAAATCAGCCATATCAACCGCCTGTACCCGCAGCAGCCTTGCCTGCAACGGCTGGCGTAAGCGCGACAGGCGCAGCAAACTACAATATTCCGATAGATGTTCCCGTTGGGACAAACGGCGTGCAGCCCAATATTGCCATTGCCTACAATTCACAGGGCGGTTTCGGCGCGTTAGGCATTGGGTGGGATATTTCGGGAGTGTCCGTTATCTCTCGCGGCACAAAAAGTTTCTACTATGACGGCGACTATGTTGAACACAATTCAATACAATTTACAGACGAAGACGCACTGTATTTAGACGGTCAAAGGCTGATTTTGCTTATTGGCACGCATTTTCAAGAGGGCGCGATTTATGGCACAGAAGTAGAAAACTACGCGCGGGTAGCACTCAAAACCTATCAGCACAACTCAAAAACAATTACCTATTTTGAATTGAAAACTGCTGACGGACAGATAATTGAATACGGCAAAGGCAATAATTCGCGCTTGACAGGCACAGGCGGAACTTTGGCGTGGAAAATAAGTAAAGCAACCGATGTAAATGAAAATTCAATCAACTATCATTATACATTTCAGGGCAGGTATCTCAAAAAAATCACTTATGCAAACGAAGCAAACCGTATTGATTTTATTTATTTTGAGAATAACATAAATTCACAAAAAAGATATATCAAAGATTTTGAAGTTGTGCAAGATTCGTTGTTGTCTGAAATAAAAACCTATACATCAACCACTTGTGTAAATCAATATGGTTTTTCTTATGAATTGACGGAATATAGAAAATTAAAAGCCGTAAGCAAAAGAGACGGCAACGGCTCACTTGCAAGCGAAGTAAAAACAAATATTGAGTGGGGACAGACAGGCGCGCTGCAAGATGTGGCTGTTGGTTATATTTATGATACCGATTTATTAAGCGAAGACGGTTACGCCTTATATTCAGGCGATATTGACGGAGACGGCTATCAAGATATAATTGAATTTTATGGAAATAGACAAGGCGCAGGTACTAACGGCTATATATCTGTAAAACTTAAAAATCAAGTTTTAGATACTGTTGCTTTTATAAAAGGCAATAATATATTTAAGCCTTCACTGATTATTGGCGATATTGATAAAGACGGCAAAGATGATATTTATTTAATAAAAAACTCTAATGGTCAGTACATTGATATGAATGGCACAATAACATTTGACGACAGAATTGTTATTGATAGATACAAATTTAATGGAACAGGCTTTGATAAAACAAATGCAGCAAGCGTTGCCGACAATAGAATACCTGTTGGCGTAAAAACAGACTATCAAGCATTTTTAGGTAATATTAACGGCGACCAGTATCCCGATTTAATTATTGTTCCCTATTGGCTTGAAGCAAGAAACGGCAGCAAGAACGGTAATATCATTACGTTTGCAGGACAGGCTGACGGCAGTTTTGGCGACCCTTCGTACAGCAATTTAAATTACAGCGGCAATGAAAGAGGCGATTGGCACAGACCGTTAATTGGCGATTTTAATTCTGACGGCACGCCTGATGTGCTGCATACGCTTTGCCAAGACCCTGACGACCACCCCGCTTTACACTCTTATAATGGTGTAGATGTGCAGTTATCAAGAAATTGGGGAAATCCTTTGTACTATGTAGCGGGTTGTTGCAGTGATAGACAAATGTTTGAAACATTATACCCAATTGATGCAAATAATGATGGCAGAACAGATGTTTTAGTACATAGAGATAACTCATACGAAGAAAACGGCGTTACATACAAATGGCATATTTTACAAAGCAATGGACATAATAGTGCGCCTGCGCAGTTTAGTACGCCGTTTCCAAACAATAAACCGATAGGGAGTTCACAAAATAGATATTACCCAATAATATTAGATTATAACGGAGATGGAATGCAAGATATAGTTATTGCTTATGAAAATGCCTATAACTATTATACTCCTCAATTAGAATATAATTATTTGACAAGTTGGCTTTTTTATAAAAATCTAAATGGAACTTTTGTATTAGATGCTTCTTATGTAGATTATAAACAAACAAGGCGTTCAAAAACCTACCCTGTTGTAATGGACATAAATAATGACGGAGTTCAAGATATTGTTTATGCAGAGGGAACAGAATGCCGCGCTTTTACAATGCCGAATGCAGCAAAAAGAAATCTTGTGCATAAAATTACAAACAGTCTGGGGCAGGTTGAGGAATTTTCCTATAAAAACAACTCTTCGTATGAAATGCCAGCAAACAGCGATATTCGCACTCTTAATGCGCCTATTATGCTGGTACAGCAACACAAGCAATCTAATGGCGAAACTGTAAGTTATACTTTTACAAAGGCAAAATACCATAAATTAAAGGGCTTTATCGGTTTTGAAAAGATAACGGCAAATAATATTACGCAAAACAGAAAAACGGTATCAACTTACGAAATAGTGGATAATACAAAGTATTTTAATATGGCTCTAAAAGAGCAGATTACATACAGAACGCCGCAAGACGAAGAACTTACAAAAACTGTTTTTCATAATGCAGTTAAAGAGTCAAATATTATTAAATTTAATCAGTTAAATCTCAATAATCAATTTACTGTAATTAGCCGCAGAATAGACATAGTTGATAATATAACAGTTACAGATAATATTCAAAATTTTTCAACAACAACAATTAATGAGTTTGATGACTTTGGGCGTAAAACACAGGAAAAAACTATTGCGGGCGGCTATACAGATATTATTGATTATCAGTTTGTTACTGATGTTGCTTTGCCCACAGGAAATAATTTTATTATGGGCGTTGTAATTGTCAAGCCGTTTGCGTTTTTGCCTTTATCTCAAACTGTTACTCATACCAAAGCAGCCGAAAGCATATCAAGCCGCACCGATTTTGTTTATAATGCAAAAGGACAAATCACTCATCAGACAGAATTTGCTGACAAACTCAAGCAAATTACATCTGAATTTCAGTATTATTCAGCAGGAAATTTAAAAAAGACAATCTTAACCCAACCTGATTTTTCGGCACAGACAACAGAATATTTTTACGATTATCTTTATCGTTTGCCAACTTCAAAGAAAAATACTTTGGGCAAATTTTCCTATAAAAGTTACGATTACGGCACAGGTAATATTTTGAGCGAGACAGGCATTGACGGTTTGACAACAAATTATGTTTATAACTCTCGCGGTCAGTTGTATCAAAAAACTTTGCCGACAGGACAGTTAATAGAATATTCAAGCGTGCTTGACAATGCAAACGGCGGAAATGTCAGAACAAGCAGAAATTCAATAAATATGATTGCCGATTACACGCTTACCTATTATGACATTTTCGGGCGCGAGGTTTATTCGTCTCAAACTGCAATAAACGGTCAGAGGTTAATAAGTGAAAATTTTTACAACGCAAAAGGACAATTAATCAAAACAATACACCCGCACGCTGCTTCTGACGCAGTAAAATACACCGAATATATTTATGATATTTACGGCAGACCAGAACAAAAAAAATATTTTGACGGCATTAATACGCTGATTACAGGTTATGAATACGAGAATTTGCAGACAACCATAACTAACCCAGACGGCACTCAGCAAACTGTTTTGAAAAATGAAAAAGGTTTGGTAACTTTGCGCTCTGATTTTGGCGGAGATATTGCTTATGAATACAACGCAGCAGGGCAACCTGTGAAAATAACTGCGTCAGACGGCTCGGAAACGCTCTTTGAATATGATGAATACGGCAATCAAACAAAGTTAATTGACCCCAACGCAGGCGAAATAGTTTATGACTATTACCCTAACGGCTTGCTGCACACGCAAACCAATGCCAAAGGCGACATTACTACAATAAATTACGATAACGCGCTGCGCGAAAACGTAAAAATTATTGAAGGCGCAAACGGGCAAACTTTGCGATATGAATATGCTTATGTGGCAAGCGGAAACGGTATCGGTCAAATATCAAACGTTGTTTATAAAGAAAATAATGTTGTAAAACATACACAAACATTTTCTTACAACGATAAACATCTGTTGCAAAATAAAACAGAAAATTACGCAGGTACAAATTATTATTTTTCTTATACTTACGACGAACTTGGGCGGCTTAAAACAAAGACTTCGCAGAACAGCGGACTTACAGTTGAAAATTTCTATGAAATTTATGGCGGACTTTGCGAAATACAGGCAAACAGTGAGGTAGTTTGGGCAAAAAACAGCCAAAACGCACAGGGGCATATAACCAACTTTACGCTCGGAAACAGTATTATAGTTAATCATTCCTATTATCCAAATGAGATGTTGCGCAGTATTACAGCAACAACTTTTAGTGCTGTTTATCAAAACTTTGGCTATAATTATGATAACCGCTACAACCTTACAAAAAGAACAGATTTAGTTCGTGCAAAATATGAAGATTTTGTTTATGACGATTTAAGCCGACTTACAGAGGCACAACTGAACGGTACAACCTATTTGCAACAGTATTATAGAAACAACAACGGAAATATTACTTATAAAAATGATGTTGGAAAATATTTGTACGGCGACGACCGACCGCACGCAGTAGAGGCACTTGATACAACGGGAGCAGTCCGCGACAACGGAATAACAGACGACAGACAATATCTTGAATACACACCTTTTGGCAAAGTTTCTTCTGTAAAACAGGAGTATAACCAAATAGAAACGGAATATTACGGAATTTTCTACGGCGCAAATCAGCAGCGGATACAAACAGACTTTTACAGCCATACCGACAGAAAATTTACAAGGTTTTATTTCGGCAGTTTTGAAGTAGAAAAAGATTCCGCCAATAATTCGGCATTGATTGATTATATTTACGCGCCTACAGGTTTATGCGCGATACGGAAAAAGTTTTTGCAAACAAACGAAACTGCTCTGTATTATGTTCTCAACGACAATATGGGGTCGGTGCAGACAGTAACTGACGAAAGCGGAAATATTCTAAATCAATATTATTACACGCCTTGGGGCGGGCGCACGCGAATAGACGAAAACACAGCAATAGCAGACGTAACAGACAGAGGCTACACAGGACACGAACATCTGACCTCGCTCGGCTTAATAAATATGAATGGGCGTATCTACGACCCGACACTCGCAAGATTTCTCTCGCCAGACCCGTATGTGCAAGCACCTGATTTTTCGCAAGGATTTAACAGATTTAGTTATTGCTTGAATAATCCGTTTAGATACAGCGACCCAAGTGGGGAAAGTTTGTCGGTTGTAGCAGTGATGGCAATTTATTTTGCAGTATATGCTTTAATTGAGTATGGTTCTCAAGTATATTATAATTATCAATCTAGCGATGCAATGGTAGCACAAGGATATAGCCCAATGTCAAATAGAGATAAGTGGTTTGGGCGAATAGACTGGTTGGATGTAGGAATAAATGGGCTTGCTGGTGCTATTACAGGTGTCGTACCAGCAGCAGGACCTTGGGTAATGTATGGCACACCATTATTGACAAATGCGTTTAATTGGTATGGAGATGGAGAATTTCAAACTGTTTTTGATGGTAGTATTCCATTATCACAATATGTTTTTAATACAGCAGTAGAAGAAGTGAGTTTATATACAACTAATGTAATAAAAACAGGACTTGCAACGCCATCTAAAGATATATTTAACCCTGCAAATCATACAAAATATTTTTCAAAAGAAATACTTGGTAAAGAAATAACAATGCGTTCTATTGAAGATATGTTACAGCAAGGGGTTGCTTCTTGGATGGATTATACCATTAAAGCACCTTTTTACCCTGAGTTTAATCAAGATAGATTACAAACACCGTATGTGCCTAACAATTCTGTTTTTCCACCATCTAACCAATATAAAAAAATCAATAAGTCTAATACAAATGATGATGAACAAAGCAAGCGTAAAAAAGAGATTGAAAACTTATCAAAATATTTATATTTGAATTACTAATATGAACATCGAAAAAAAAATAAAGAAAAGAAGAACTATGATAATATATATTTTTATATTTTTGTCTATGCCTGCATACCTTTTTACTCAATGTATGAAAGATAGTAAAGAAGAAAAAATGTTACAAAATTATGGTGTAAATACAAAGTGTCAGGTATTTGCTTACGCTGAAGGTAAGTCTGGTGTGAGAGGACCAAAACAAGGTTATTACAATAAATGCTGGTACATTATCGGAGATTCTGTTCATTATTGTTGGATTTTTACATCAAAGAAACACTTGCCTGATGTAAAAATTGCACTTCGATATGTTGTGTTAAAAAACGGAAAAGTAAAAATAAACTTTCCCGAAACAGAGGTAAATAAATATAAAGAATATGGATTTAATGATTATGGGTATTAACCTGCTGGCGAGAACGGTTGAGTTAAAAAACTTAAGTATTGTAAGATGAAAATTTTAGATATTATAGAAAAAAAAGTGCTGATAGCAATACCATTGTTTCTTATTGCTTTTTTTGCTGTGATACTGTTACCCCTTATTCTTAAAGATAACTATAACAGAAAATTAATGTGCGAGCAAGGAGTAGATACCGAGTGCGTTATGACAGCATACGGAGAAGGTCGTACAGGGGTAAGGGGACCAAAAAAAGGTTATTCTAATCAATTTATGTATTATATAGGAGATTCTATTCATTATTGTTATGTATTTACTTCTGTAAAGCCACTGCCTTTTGATATGAGATTAAAAGTCAGATACTTACAAAAAAAAGATGGAACAATAATAATAAATTTTCCCGATGAATACAAAGAAACATATAAAGAATATGGATTTAATGATTATGGGTATTAAACCTTCATTCAGTAAAATATTATTAACTTTAAAAAATTATATTTATGAAAAAACTTTATTTTATACTAATTGCTTTTATTGTCGGCATATCAAGTGCCTTTGCGCAAGATACTATTCCGCAACAAACAGCCGAAACAGGCATTTATACTAAAAAAAGTGCCATATATCAAAATGACAAAAGACTGAGCGAAAACGAAGTTAAACAACTGCTTTCTGCTAACGACGAGGCGTTAAAAATGTATAATAATGCCAGAATAAACAAAGTTTCAGGCACAATATTTG
>JAISKN010000086.1 GCA_031260925.1 Prevotellaceae bacterium
ATTTGACCGAACAACAAGCAAATCTTGTGGTTGTAAAAGATATTCATCTGAAAGTCTTCCTTCAATCTGAATTTTTTCTATCGAAGATAAATCGGGAACAAGATTATTTTTAAAATCACTAACTCCAATAATATTGATAATTTCCCCCAAACTTTTTCTGTTGTAATTCAACCCATTTTTTAAAGACACTATTTCACTAAGATTTAGTGTTGGATAATTTAAGTCACGAACTATCTGATTTATTTTTTTTAATAAACTTTCGATTTCTTTGTTCTTTTTATCTTTTTCCTTTTCCAATACTTCAATTTCAGCAACAATTTTTTCTTGTATTTCTTTGGGCGGCAGAGGAATTTTATACGGCTCAAGCGTTGTTCTTGTTATTTGTGGCTGTACAGTACCCGTTATTGTTTCAGATAAATCAGAAAAAGACAAGAGATAAAATAAGAATTTTTTATCAATATTCTCATTTATAGGTTTCACAACCATAGCATTACCTGTTATATAACTTTTTGGGGTTGTATAATTTACTTTACCGCAAGTTCCTCTACAAGCAACAGCAATTTCAGCATCTTCGTGGTTATATTCATCATAATAGCCGATAACTCCATTTGCACCGAAAACTTTATATTTTCCTTCTTGTTTTATTTCCTGAGAAGTAATTGTTTTTGGCTGGTAAAGATTACAAACTTCACCTAATTTTACAATATTCCACTTACTCTCAATCTTTACTTTTTTTTTAACCGAAGTGGAAATATTTTTTTCAAAAGTTGCTCTGTCAAAAGTGAGCATATCTACCAAATTAACGCGAGAAATATTTTCTTTCAAACTTTCGTGTATTGGAAATTCGTAATCGTTTGAAAATGCTTTGTAAATATATGTGCTTGCTTTTTCGTCATTTACAAAACTATTTTCATCAAAAAGTTTAGTACATTCGTCAATAGATTTGCCTCGTTGCATCGGATGTATGCCTTCGCTGCCTCTGCGATTGGAAAATTCATAACCTAAAAATCGCTTTTCAGCATCTTTTTCGCCTGTTTTTACTAATACCGTTTTTTGTGAATAAGTCAGAATAAAATAAAGCAATTTTTCTTTTTCCAATTCGATAACGGTGTTCCAAAAATCTTTTTCTGTTTTTGCGTTTATTTTGTTGCGGTATTCTTTATAAATTTCGTGTGCCTCAATAGTTTGGTTTGGCGTTTTTTGTAAAAACGTCAAATAATCGCTAAATGCAATGTTTTCCCAAACGTGATTGACATATTTTGAAACCGGTTTTTCGACTACATTAAAAGGCGCAAACGGATTAGTATCTTGCAAATTGTTAAAAAATAGTTCTACCCATTGCCTCAACTTACTACTATCATAATTGCTTCTACGGCGCAAGAAAAGCACAACCGTATTTGTGCCTGTTGCCATAAACGTATTGCTGCCCAATTCGGTAATAGCCACAATATCAAAATATTGCATAATAATTTCGCGTGCTTTGGTGTAAATGCCCGAATTACTTAATATAGAACTCGGCAAAATAACACCTGCCACACCGCCGTCTTTCAGCAGTTGTTTAGTGCGCTCTACAAATAAACATTCTATTTCGGAACTGTTGTCTGTGAGGCTGTTGTATAATTCAAAATCTTTTTCCGTATAATAATCTCGTGCCGCATTTTTGAACGCCGACACCGAATAAGGTGGGTTAGATACTAAAATATCGAACTGTTTATTTTCTTGAGAAAAGTTTTTGTCGGTTTCTTTTAGTTTTTCTTTATAATCTTTGTGTTTGAAATTGGCAAGCCCATCGGAATGAATTACATTTGCCAAACCATCGCCGTGCAGGTAACAGCCGACTTTACCCACTTTTACAAGACGATAATCTTTTTCAACGCCATACACATATTTTTCAGCCCAATTAAAATGTTGAATTTTGGAAATCGCAATCAATTCTTTGGCTGTAGATTTTAAATTTCCAACATTTGCATTAGTTACAAGTCGCTGAATTTCGTGCATACTTTCTGTTAAGAAATGCCCGCTACCTGCTGCAAAATCAATCACATACGGCAACAAATCATCTTTTTGTCCTGCTGTGAGTTTTTCATTTACCTTTTTATCAATCGGCAAACTTTTTATAATAAATTGCGCAATCGGAACAGGCGTAAAAAATTGTCCCGATTCTTGTTTTAATCCTGTTGTTAAAAGTAATTCAAAAAAATCAGAAAGATATTGCTGTTTTTTGGTGTAACGAATTTTATAATTTTGCAGCAATTCAACAACTTCTTTTACAACTCTTGCATTTTCCTTAAACGATTTTTCGTCATAAACTTCCTTAATGGCAAACTCGTTGTTTTTTTCCAAACGAAGTTTATAAATCACATTTTCTTTAAATTTCTTTTTCAAATCATCGTTACCAATAAATAATGACGCATATTGATTCTCAAATTCTTCATCAGAAAAATCGGTAACTTCTTTTTCCAAAAAACTTTTCATACCATTTTTATACAAATCGGTCAATCGAAGTTGAAATGAAATGTCATTATCTTTTCCTTCAATCCACTGAAAATCAAGTTCTTCATCTGTTCCTTCCTTGTCTTTTTCATCATAAATCTTGCAAAGAAACAAAGTGAAAATTTTGTTGAAAGCATTGGGTTTGTCGGAAACTACATTGTGGCGCAATATTTCAAGAAAGCGATTGAAAATAAAACTACTGTCTTCCTGTTTTATGTCTTCTAATTCGTTGATAGTTTTTGCTTTGGGCTTGAAATTGTAAGGCGGATTTTCCCAAACTCCATTATTTTTCGTAAGTTTGTTCCATTTTTCGTAAAAATCGACCACATTTCCTGCTAATCGGTAATCTTCTTCAATTTTTATGATTTCATTTCTGTATTTTATAGTATTACCTTCCAAAGCAGAAGCGTAAAGCATCAATATTTCGGCATTTTTATCTTGTTGGAAGTAAGAAAAAAGTTGTCCGCCGTTTTTGTTTAGATTTTTAAACTCTTTATCAAACTCCGCTCCCCAAGTCTTACATTCAATCATCAAATAAGTAGAGCCGTCATCTTTGGTAACAAGAATATCCAACCTGCCTTTTTCTTGATGCCCTAATTTCCAAGTTTTTTCAAGAACAATATTTTCAGGTTTGTATCCTTTTTCGAGTAGTCGATTTACACATTCCAATACTACAAAATTTTCATTATCGGAAAAATTTTGAGTGGTTTTGCTTTCAAACTTGATTTTTTCGCCATAATTTATTCGATTTTTTTCAAAATCAACTTCAATAGAATAGCCGTCAGCATATTTTTTTTCAAAAACACCTGATGCGTTTTCTTTTGGTAGAAAACCTAATGTGCTTATTATCAGCCGACAGTCCATTTTACTTGCAAAATATTAAATATTCGTTGCAAAGATAATAAAGAAATATCTGAAATGCAAGTTAATATTTTTTTGGGAGAAATTTTCTTTCTCAAAACTCCACTTTCGGCGCACTTTCCGCCCCTGCCTCTGCCTCAAAATACGGCTTTTTCTCAAACCCGAAAACGCTTGCCAAAATCGAAGTCGGGAAACGGCGTATCTTGGTATTGTAAGCCTGCGCTGCCTCGTTGAAATTTTTGCGCTCTACGTTGATACGGTTTTCCGTACCTTCGAGTTGCGCCTGCAATTCGAGGAAATTCTGATTGGCTTTCAAATCGGGATATGCCTCGCGAAGTGCCAAGAGTTTCCCCAAAGCGGAACTTACATCGCCCTGCACCCGCTGAAACTCCTGCAACTTTTCGGGCGTCAGGTTGGCGGGGTCAATGGTGATTTGCGTTGCCCTTGCACGCGCATTCGTAACTTCTTCCAAAGTCGATTTCTCGTGCGTAGCATAGCCTTTTACGGTTGCCACGAGATTAGGAATGAGGTCGGCACGGCGTTGATACACGTTTTGCACGTTGCCCCACTTGCTTTCAACGTTTTCCTGTGAGGTAACGATGCCGTTGTAAGCCGTTACGCCCCACAGCACAAGGATTGCCACAATGGCTAAAATGATGATTGTTGTCTTTTTCATAAGTTTTATAAGTTCAAAAAGTTTAATAAGTTCAAAAGTTCAAAAAATCAATTATTCATTTATTCAATTACTCAATTATTCGATTTACCAACTACTCGTTGAGCCGCCGCCGCCTGAAAAACCGCCGCCAAAACTGCCGCCGCCCGAAAAACCGCCGCCACCGCGACCAAAACCGCCAATCGGAACAACCGCCGCAGACCGCTGCAAACGGGGCGATGTGATATTTTTAATCACCGTGCGCCGGCAATATTTGCAACTGTATGTTTCTTTTTCCAAACCGCCGCTGATATATGTTGCCGGTCTGATGGTGTTTTTCTCAACAAAATACAGTGCTTTTGTCCCGCAATGAGGGCAATCTTTATATTTGCTTGATTTGTTTTCATAGCGAAAAACGGTCTTTCGGTGGCAACTGTCGCACAGGAAAACATCGGCATCTACCGACTGCAATTCGTCTTCCGCGCTTTCCGGCGCCGACAAATACCGGTTGTCTTCTTCTTCGGACAAAAGGCGCATTATTTTATTGCAGTGCGTGCAAAGAATGGGCTGATAACGGAATGCCTTTTTCTTTTTTTGTTCATACGAAGAAAGTACGAGTGCCGTAATTATCAGGCTCAAAACCAACGAAACAAGATAAATGGGCATCACATACAAAAAAACGGCAACCGCAAGCGCAGGAACAATACAGCCTGAATATTTGCTTGCTTTGAGCACCGAAAATTGCTTGTAACGCTCTTGATTATTCAACGTTGTATCCTTTTCCAACTTTTTTGCCAAACTGCTTGCCGGCAGATAAGTTATCAATATCAACAAAAACGTAATGATTGCCGTAACAAGCAACAAATCAAATATTTTGTCTTTCAATGTGTCGAATATTCCGCTATTTTCTTGCATTTCGGCAGGCTCTTCTTTTCTGATATATGTTTCTGCCGCACGCACGCCCGCCAAAATGCCCGCATCGTAATTGCCGTTTTTAAACTCGGGTATCATCTTTTGTATCTGAATGCGCTTGCATATCGCATCGGGCAGCAAGCCCTCCAAGCCGTAACCGACCTCGAAACGGACTTTGCGCTGGTCGAGCACAAAGAGCAGCAGCAAGCCGTTGTCTTTGCCCGCTTTGCCGACTCCCCAATGCTTAAACAGTTCGTTGGCAAAGCCCTCAATATCTTCCGCGCCGATGGAATTGAGGGCTACCACAGCCACTTCCGCGCCCGTTTTTCCTTCGAGCGCGTTGAGGTCGGCGTTGAGCGTTGCAACGGTTTCGCTGCTCAAAATTTTGTCGGGATTGCTTACAAAAGCGTTGCGGTCGGCGGTTTTCGGATTCGGAACAAGTTTTACATTGTCGTAAACCACCGCCCCCGCCGCATTTGCTGCGCAACACCATATCAAGATATATAAAATGCGTTTCATCGGTTTTTTTTAAAGTACAAAAATACGAAGAATATTTGAGAAAATAAAATGGAGTGATTTTTTCAAGGCAAAATCAGTATTATAGCCCCCAGATAAATCTGGGGGCAATTGATGTAAACAAGTCGGTTTCAGTGCTCGTTGCACGACTGCATTTTAAGGCTGAAAGCCTTATGAGCATTAGCACAGGGCAACGCCCTGTGAAATATGCGTATCGGGACAATCAGGCTGAAAGCCTGAAATCCAAATGATTACGCCCTTGCAGGG
>JAISKN010000121.1 GCA_031260925.1 Prevotellaceae bacterium
ATTCGTTTTATCAACATTAAAAATTTACGCTTTTGCACATCAGAAGTTGCCAAAAAATATTCGTATGCTTGACTGTATCCATTCTCATCGTAATACCATTCCACAGTAAAACACTCTCCAGAATAAATTACACAATTTATATTGTCAATTTTGGTATATTCCACTTGTCAATTTCTTTTAATTTTTCTGCTGCAAAGGTAGTGATTTTTTACAAAATACAAAAGTACAATTTTATTTTTAAACAACAAAATATATTTTTTTGGCTGAAAGCCAAATAGATTTCAGGATAGATATAACCCGCCATTTGCGCCCTGAAAGGGCAACATAATTTTTTACGCCGTTCCATTTAACACCCAACGCGCCGCTGCGCTTTGCGATTGGGCTGAATTATTTTTTGGCTTTCAGCCAAAAATGCGAACTTGCAATATACAAAAAAACCTATTAAATTATTGAAACTTAATAGGTTAAATAAAAAATACATTTTATTTTATCTGAAACATTCCACGCGGATTATTTAACAAACTTTTTTGCCCCAAAGAAAATTTTTGTTTGTTTGGTAGTTTTGCAGGTGAGTTTTGTCCGTATGCACCTGAAATATTTATTTCGCTGCCGTGTGCAGTTATTGCATTAACACTCCAACCTGTTTCTGCAAGAGTAAATGTGCCTGATTTGATAAAATAGATATTTTCACTGCCATTTTCCAGCAAAACAAATATAGAATTGTCATAAGTAACAGTTCCGTCATAATTTGTTCCTACGCCCCTGCTTGCTTTTGCAGTACCAACTTCGTATGTAAAATTAAATGGGTATTCGCTAAAAACATTTTGTGTGGAAAAATAGTTAATAATAACAATATAATTATCACTGCGTATATTCGCAGTTTGATAATTTCCGTAACTGAAAAAATAAGCATTACCCGTAAGATTAAACACATTTGTTTCTGTTGGCTCATAATCATAACTATTTTCGCCATATTCTGTCGGTTTCCATTGAAAACAATTTATTACGCCTTCGTAGCGGTATTTGTGAGTTACGTTGTCTTCGGTAGTAAATACCATATCAACCAAATAACCCTTTTCTGTTTTGGAAATGTCGGCATAACCGCTCGAATAACCATAGAAAGTAGTTGAATCTTGATTAACAACGTGATAGGCATAAGTCCAAGAACCGTTTTCATCTGTTCCAAGTACAGTTTCTGCCTCTATTGAACCGTTAAGTTCAAAATGCCCTGTCGGCAGTTCTGTGCCGTTGTTCTTTAAAGTTGCAATACGCACAATTAACTCTTTCGGAGTGTTGGTAATTTTGCCAACTTCATCTATAACAATGCTGTCGGTTAAAAAGCCCAAGTCAAAGACATTTAGCCCATCAATACCAGAACCGTCTGCCCATAAAGTTCCGTATTCAACAACGTTCAACACAATACCGTCATAAGGCGGCTCTGGTTTTGGCGGTTTTTCGCACGATGTAAAAAACATCGGAATAGCAACTGCGCAAATAGCGCAAAAAATAACAAATTTTACTTTATTCATTGTAATTCGCCCATACCTTTGGGACTTATTTGTGCATCTGGTACGCGATTTTGTGATTTATTTTTCCCGCTCTGATTGGCTTCGCGAGTGTCTTGCCCGTTTTACGAGTTTCTGCTCTCGCTGCATATTTTTTGAGTGTTATTGCAGATTTCACTTTACAATTTATAGTTTTGTAATAAACTTTTTGGCTACCAAAACCGCAAATGGCTGATATATTATGATTATTTGGTTATATATTTTATAAACAAAAAGCGGACTTCTTATCCACTTCTGAGGTCTTAGGATACCTGTATTACAGATAAGTAAGCCACGCCATAGCGTGTTCTTCACTTATTATTGTAATACCTTGAAAGTTCCTAAGTTTCAGAAGTTAATTATAATAAAGCGTTAAACGCCAAAATTTTATGTTATTATTTTAAGTTTTTAAGTCATATTTTTTGATTTTTGAAAGTGCAAATATACAAAATTTTTCAATACAAAACATTTTTTTAGTTTTCAAGCAAATTATTTCCGCCATTTAGCAAAATTCCCTGTTTTGCATTCAAAGGCGAGATTACTTTTTTGCCTGATTTATCGACAGTTCAGGGTCTATAATCTGGTCAAGGCGTTCCTTTGCAATCTGCGCCATCCACTGCTTGAACGGCTCTGCTTTCGGCGAAGGAATTGACTGAATAAGACGAAAAAGTTGCTGTGTATCAGCCACATCTGTTATTCGCATTTTGCCGTCTTCAGCAGGCATTTTCAACTGTCCCAATTTTTGGGACACTTCACTTCCTTCCGCTGTGAGTTTGGTTTTCAGCGCATTCCAATATTTGCGCGGGCGCGGACTTTCGGTAAGCACCTCAATCACATCAACAATGGAAAAATACCATTCTTCCTGCTCCTCGTCCCAAACAGTACGGATTTTTTTATTTTCAAAAATTTTAATTTCGTTTTTCATCTGGTTATAATTTTTTGCAAACTTTGCGGTAAAAATATTCTGTAAAAAAAAAATTCCTGCAAAATTAGCAATTTATTTTTAAAATTCGTAACTTTGCAAAAAATTATTTCTAATAAAAATATATGACAGAAGAAGATAAATTATTGATTGACAATATTGTAGCAGGAATGCAAGAACAAAAGGCGAAGAAAATTGCCGTTGTTGATATGACCGAATTAGAGGCTCCGTGCCGATATTTTGTGATTTGCGAGGGAACATCTAATCGGCAAGTGGAATCCATCGCCGACACAATGAAAACTTTTGTGCGCAAAAATGCAAAAATCAAGCCCTTTGCCATTGACGGAAACGAAAATTCGCTGTGGATTGCAATGGACTACGGCGATGCTATCGTGCATATTTTCCACTACGAAACACGCAAATTTTACGACATCGAACACCTTTGGAACGATGCAAAAATTGAATACATACCTGATTTATGATTTACGATTTATGATTTTAGATTTACGATTTTAGATTTACGATTTAAAATTTGTAATTTAAAATTCATAATTTGTATTTCATAATTTACAATTTAAAATTTGTAATTTAAAATTAAAACTCCGTGCCTGAAAGTTTTTTGCAATATATATGGTTTAAAAAATTGTTCTCCGTAAATCAGCAAACCACTGACGGACAGACAGTTGAGATTATTGACGTTGGGCAACGCAATACAAACGCGGGACCCGATGTTTTTAATGCAAAAATCAAAATCGGCGACACCCTTTGGGCTGGCAATGTGGAGTTTCACGCCAACGCAGACGATTGGCAACTGCACAGACACAGCAACGACAAGGCGTATGACTCTGTAATTCTGCACGTTGTGCTGCACGATGGCAAAAACGCAGTCCGCAGCAACGGCAAAATTATTCTGCAAATGATTTTAAAATATCCTCCAAAATTTGAGGCTGAATTTGAGGCGGCAACACTGCCGTTTATTCCCTGTGCAACGATGCAAAATAAAGCAATTGCGGGTCAAGCCCGCAATGACAGTATAAAAAAAACATTTGAACTGCTTGTAAATGAGCGGCTTGAGCAAAAAATTTCAGCAATAGAAACTCTTTTGGAGCAGACTTCGGGCGATTGGGAAGAGGCGTTTTACATAACCACAGCGCGAAGTTTCGGTTTCGGCACAAACGCAGACGCATTCGAGCAACTCGCACGCAATTTGCCTCAGAAAATTCCTGCAAAGCACAAAGACAACCTGTTGCAAATAGAGGCAATGCTTTTTGGTACGGCTGGTTTTTTGGAGAATTTTGAGCCAAAAGATGAATATTCTCAAAAATTATTGTCTGAATATCAATATTTTAAACATAAATTTGAACTAAAAAATATTGATAAAAGCCTTTGGAAATTTCTACGGCTGCGCCCGATGAATTTTCCCACTGTCAGAATTGCGCAATTTGCAGTGTTGATGCACGTTTCGTCAAAACTTTTTTCAAAAATAATCGAACAGCGCAGTTATAAAAATCTGCTTGCGTTTTTTACCTGCGAGCCGTCTGAATATTGGCAAAATCACTATCTTTTCGGTAAAGAAACAAAAACTCGCAGTAAAAAACTGTCCAAAACTTCTGTCGATATTTTGCTGATTAACAGCGTGATACCATTTTTATATTGTTACAGCAAAAAATATAATAATGATGAAATGCAAAAATTTTCAATCTCATTATTAAAAACCATTCCTGCGGAAAAAAATCATATAACATCGGGCTTTGCCGCACTCGGCATTGAGGCTCATTCCGCATTTGATTCACAAGCATTAAACCAACTAAAAAACCAATACTGCAACCGCAAAGACTGCGTAAGATGCAGGCAAAAGTTTGGGCTGTTTGAGTAAAAAAAATGCTGCCAAATTTTTGACAGCATTTTTTATTATGTAAATAATGCGAATCAGGGGTTGAAATGTTTTTTTAAGGGTGCATTCCTACGGAATGCAGGTTTATATTTATATTTTTTCTACCGAGCGATGCAATCCTAACGGATTGCGGTGCAAATGCA
>JAISKN010000147.1 GCA_031260925.1 Prevotellaceae bacterium
TTTGGTGATTTGTTTATTTGGTGATTTGGTGATTTGTTTATTTGGTGATTTGTTTATTTGGTGATTTGTTTATTTGGTGATTTGGTGATTTGTTTATTTGATGATTTGTTGATTTGATTATTTGATTATTTGATGATTTGTTGATTTGATTATTTGATGATTTGTTGATTTGATTATTTGATGATTTGTTGATTTGATTATTTGATTATTTGATTATTTGATTATTTGATGATTTGTTGATTTGATGATTTGTTGATTTGATTATTTGATGATTTGTTGATTTGATGATTTGTTGATTTATTTATTTGTTGTTTTGTTATTAAATATAACCAAATAATCAAATAAACAAATCACCAAATAAACAAAAAAATCAGTTTTTATCTATTAGTTTTTGTAATTCATCGTGGTTTTTCCCAATCATAACATTAACGTAACTCACTGTAACAAAGTTGGTTGAATAGTCAATTTCCAAATCGTTCCACGCTGTTTTTGCATTGCGGGAAACTTTTTTTACAACGCCAATCATAATATTTGGCGGAAAAATAGAGGAAAAACCGCTCGTAACAATCGTATCTCCAACAGCAGCCTGACAATGTTCGGGTATGTTTGACGCGCTGCCCCTGTTTGCAGAAAAGCCGTTCCAAAAAACAGAACATAAGTAGTTGTTTTTCTTGAATTTTCCGCTGACATTGAGGTCAGAACTCAACATCGAAAGCACTACTGAATAGTTTTCCGACACTGTTTCCACCACGCCGACAACGCCGTCAGCATTCACTACACCCATATTTTTGATGATGCCGTCTTTTTGTCCCTTGTTGATTATCAAGTAGTTATTAATTTTATCAACCGATTTTGACACAATTTTTGCAGGCAAAACCTCAAATTCGCTGTCTTGCGCAAGCAATGTTTCATAATTTTTTCTTTCAATAAAATTTTCAAGCGTATTAATTTTTTCTTCCAATATTGCGTTTTTTTGCGCTAAATCGTCATTTTTTCCTTTCAACGCAAAATAAGCGGCTGCGTTATTAACTTCCGCATAAAACGCAGAAGACACGTTAATCATTGTCTTTGCAAAAAAACTTTTTTGAAAAACAGAATGATTAACTATAACCACAAACGCTACCGTTTCCAACAACAGAAAAATCAAAAATGTTGAAAAACGTTGAAAAAATTTAAAAAAAGAGTTCATTTACGATTTACGATTTACAATTTACGATTTACGATTTCAAGATTGTTTTCAAATCTAAAATCATAAATCGTAAATCAAATTTTTATTTATTGTATTTATAAATTACCGTAATTTTTATGCTTGCAGTCGGGTACTCTTTCTCGTGAAAATCATAAATAATCCGATAATCGCCGTTTGACAAATGATGTTCGATTTCACTTGTAACATTGCCTTCGTCGTCATATTCAATTTCTGTTTCACGCTCTCCAAAGTGCGCATAAAACCGAGTTTGCCCATCTCCGACAGCAAAACCGAAATTTTGTGTTGCCTGATGATTACTCGGAATGCAGTTTGAAACGCAAAGTTCGTCTGACGCATCAGCAACGTTTTCGCGCGTAACCGTAACTTCAAGGTTAAAAGCCTCTTCGCTGTCAATATTGCCGTCAAAAAGCAGTTTGTCTGGCGCAGCAGCCGCATCGAAGTCAGTAACTGTTACAGTTTGTCCTTTTTTTAACTCCTGCCCGTTAATATCTTTGAGCGTAAAAATCGGCTCTGTTATAACAGGCGGAGCAGTGCAACCTAAAAATAATACCGCAGCAAATGCCGCAAAAATAAGTTTTTTCATAATTATTTGATATTTTTAAATTAATTATTTGATAAAAAATAAAGAGGTGCAAAATTACAAAAAAATTTCACAAAAAAAAAGAGGTGTCTAAATAATCCACAGATTACACAGATTAACACAAATTTTCATTAATTGATTTAATAATAATTATTTGTGTTAATCTGTGTAATCTGTGGACAACACATCATCTTTTTTTATACAATTTCAATTAGCCGTTGCGCCTTTTTGAGTTCGTCTTCCGAAATTTTTGGAACTGTGATAGTCAAAACTCCGTGTTCCATTTTTGCTGCAATCGCCTCTTTATCAGCATTTTCGGGCAAAACTAATGTATGCGAAAATGTTTGATAGCCGAACTCGCGGCGCAGATAGCGGATTTCTTTGTCCTCTACCTCACTTTCGGTTTTCTTTTCTGCACTGATTTCCAAGTTGTTATCTTCATCAATGCGAATAACAAAATTTTCTTTTGTCATTGCGGGCGCAGCCACTTCAATTTCAAAGCCTGTTTTGGTTTCTTTCACGTTGATAGCGGGTGCGGTTTCGGTTTCTTGTTGCTCAAAATCGCGTTCAAACAAATCGTTTAAAGCAAAGGGCAACCAATTTTGATTTTTTCTAATAAGTGTCATAATAATTTAATTTTTAGAGATTTAACAATTTTGTGATTTTGCTCTTAATAATCAAATTATATGCCAATGTGATTTATATGACATTTTTACTGATTTCCAAAAAAATCAAACTGTCATTTTGTCTGATTAAATATAAAAAGTGCTTTTTTGTCTGATATTTAATTCATTTCTGGATTGCTTCGGCTATCGCCTCGCAATGACGTATCCCTTTGCTTATAGGACTTCCGTCATTGCGAGCGAGGAACGAGCGAAGCAATCCAGAAATATTGTTTCATTTAAATAATTAAAATTCAACAACTATGCAATAAAATTGCATAGATTGTTTAGCGAATGAAATTCGCTTGAGCGACACCGTACTGATTTAACTTAGTATCATTTTTAAAAGTTTTTATAAAGAAAAAACGAACATTATAAACAATATTTACCTAAATAATAAGACATAACAAGCGTCTCATTATTTATTCATTGACACAAGAACTCTTTTAGAGATTTGTAGAAAATAAATTCTTGCAATAAATTGCATAGTTTTAACTAGCGTACTTGAAAAATAAAAAAATTGAAAATTTTGACAAAACAAAGGTATAAATTTAATTTTTAATTTTCCACCCATTTTTAATTTTTTATTGTAAAATTTTCTTTAAAAAAAAATCATAATTCATATTTTATAATTCATATTTTTTTTGTACCTTTGCGCCGAAAAAATAAGTATTAGTTTCTTTCAGGTAATTGCCTGATAATAAAACAATTATTGTTAAAAAAAATTATTATTAACAAAAATAAAATTAAAAAAAATGGCAAATTTAGATTTAACAAAGTACGGAATTGACGGCAACATTCCTGTTGTTTATAATCCGTCTTACGAAGAACTTTTTCAGGCAGAAATGAGTTCTGAAAATCAGGGTTTTGAAAAAGGTATTTTAACCAATACCGGCGCAGTATCGGTTGATACAGGCAAATTTACAGGGCGTTCGCCCAAAGACCGTTTCATCGTAAAAGACGCGGTTTCGGAAAACACTATCTGGTGGGACGGCAATATCAACAA
>JAISKN010000155.1 GCA_031260925.1 Prevotellaceae bacterium
TACGAAGTCGATAAGATTACCGCTGAAAAAGAAAAAACGCGCAATTATCTGATTTTTGCCCTTATCGGCTGCATTCTTTTGGCAATCGCGCTCGGAATATGGATTTATCTCCACCGCCAAATCGCACGAAAAAACCGCTCATTATATTTGCAAATACAGGAATTGCTGCAAAAAGAAAAAGAGGCAGAAAAATTATTGCTCGAAGTTCCCGAAGAAGAACTCAGCCGCACCATGCAACTTTTCAAAAATTTGAGCGAACTGATGCAGCAGGAAAAACCTTTTACCGACCCCGACCTGAATCGGAAAAAACTCGCCGACCGCCTCAGCACCAACGAATCTTATCTTGCCGATGCCATTCGTGAGGCAACCGGTGAAACTTTTTCTAACTACGTTTCAAATTTGCGCCTTCAATACACACTCCAACTGATGACCGAACAGCCCGACCTGACTTTCGATGCTGTAGCCATAGATTCCGGTCACGGCTCATATTCGGCATTTTTACGCTTATTCACAAAAAAATACGGAATTACCCCTTCGGAATATCGCAAATTGGCAGCGAGGAAAAGAAATTAACCATCACATAAGATAACACCTTCAAAAAAAGAATTAACCATTTTATATATATTAGAATTATTTTCGTATCTTTGCAGCGAAACCGGCATTTCGGAACTGACAGTTTCGGAACTGTAAAAAAATATTTTTATTATGAAGTTTTATAACAGAGAAAATGAGATTGCAAGATTGCAAGAAATTCAAACACAATCAATTGAAAATGCTCAATTTACAGTTATAACAGGGCGGCGCAGAGTGGGCAAAACACAACTTCTGCTGAAGGCAACCGAAGATGTAGCAACACTTTATTTTTTCGTTTCACGCAAAGCGGAATCTTATCTTTGCGAAGATTTTCAGCAGGAAATCGCCGAAAAACTGCAAATTCCAATGCTCGGAAATGTAGGAAATTTCAGTCAGTTGTTCAAATTTTTAATGCAACTGTCTGCTACTCGTCCTTTTAATTTGATAATTGACGAATTTCAGGAGTTTCTAAATATCAATTCCTCTGTGTTCAGCGATATGCAGCGCGATTGGGATACGCTTAAAGCGAACAGCAAAATCAATCTACTTGTTTGCGGCTCGGTTTATTCGCTGATGCACAAGATTTTTGAAGATTACAATGCACCGCTTTATGGGCGGGCAACCGGTTTTTTGCGCCTCAAACCTTTCAAAGTTTCTGTTCTAAAAGAAATTTTGACCCTGAACAACCCCCAATTTACGGCGGAGGACTTGCTTGCGCTGTATGCTTTTACCGGCGGCGTGGCAAAGTATGTTCAACTTTTTGTAGATAATAAAGCATTGACACTCAAAAAAATGCTTGATTTAATGCTCAAAGAAGATTCTTTTTTTATTGCTGACGGAAAAAGCATGCTTGTCGAAGAGTTTGGCAAGGACTATGCGATTTATTTTACCATTTTGTCGGCAATAGCGAGAGGCGAAAATACACGCGCAAAAATTGAAAATATTGTCGGAAAAGAAATCGGCGGTTACCTGACGAGAATGGAACACGATTACGGTTTATTATCAAAAAACATTCCGCTTTTTGCCAAATCGGAAACTAAAAATGTGCGCTATGTGATTGAAGATAATTTTCTCGTGTTTTGGTTTCGATTTATTTATAAATACAGTTATATTATTGAAATACAGCAGTTTGATGAGTTGAGGAAAATTATTGAACGCGATTATGCCACTTTTAGCGGTAAGGTTTTGGAAAAATATTTCCGTGAAAAACAGATTGAACAAGGCGGAATTACCAAAATCGGCGGTTACTGGAATAAAAACGGCGAAAACGAAATTGATTTAATCATTGTCAATGAAACAGAAAAAAAAGCGCAAATTGTTGAAATCAAGCGAAATGAAAAACATATTCGTTACAACCTTTTAAAAGAAAAAGCCGCTGCAATGCTTATGCAAACCAACGAATTGAAAAATTACGAAATCGAATACAAAGGACTTTCAATGACTGATATGTAATTTGGAATATCGCAAATTGGCAGCGGCGAAAAGAGAACACAGCGCAATGGAACGCGGATGACACGGATTTAGCGGACGTTTAATTTATCTGTTTCTGATGTTGTTTCCGAAAATTCATCGCTTTGCTGCTAATTTCCTCAATACTCATCTCTTCAAATAAATTTTCCTGCCACTTGGTGTAATCAAAAGGCTCTTGTTGTATCAACATGATAAACCGTTCTGCCTCAACCAATCCCAAACCGGTTAAAAGCATTTGCATGCCTTCATTTCTAATTATTGTATCTGTTTTCATATTGCTATACCTCCAATATTTTAATAAAATCCAACGGATTAATAGTTATTATTTCTTCGAAACGGCTGTTCAGTATCTTTTTGTCTGTGGTTAAAAAATAATCACATTTTGCCTGAATGGCGCATGCAATATGCAAAGCATCTTTCTTTTTAATGCCTTTACTTATAATTTTCTTACCCAGTTCAACGATTTCATCTGAATAATCTATATCAAGAGCAGCAATATGTTGCCATTCAGCAATTGCCCTTTTCCTGTTTTCATAAGGATTGACTGAATTTTCAAAATCCAACATATAAGACCATACAAGTTCAAATGTTCCTTGCAGTATCTCTTTCTGAACGAATAGCTTTGCCTCTGATTCCAACCGAATAACCAAATAAGATTGGTCGTCATACGGACGGTTAAAGCAACAATTATCCAAATATATCCTATATTTCATAGAAAAAAAAGATTTAGGATACAAAGATACAAATAAATAATGAAAAATGGCATTTTTCCTGTTTTACCACCAAAATTCCTGTTTTGACACCAAATTTTTTCTGATTTAGAAGATTGTTTTTCTGATTTGGAAGATTGCTTTATTTTACTCAAGCTATTTTTGCAGCATGTTTTGAATAAAAAACAAATGAACAGCAATTTTTCAAATACAACTTTTCAAAATTCTTACACCATATATATAGTGCAAGAAAACGACAATGCGGAATATCAAATCGGATATGCCGTCAATGATTGTAGAGACGTGGCGCGCCACGTCTCTACAAACGAAAAAAATTTGGTGTATCTACGAATGTTCGACGATTTTGTCGATGCTCTCGGACACAAACTGTTCCTCGAAAACATTTCAACTCCCTCGCTCCGCCGGTTTATCAGGCTACACAACAACCAACAAGGGGGCTTGCCCCCTTGCTATAATTCATAATTCATAATTATATTTTTTACTCACTTTTTAATTTTTTATCTTATGTTACACATTTTATCAACAAACAAACACGGCGGCAACACAAATCCACTGTGCCGCAGTAATTCCAAACATTCCATTTTTCTAAAAAATGGAATGTTTAAAGGCGTAATGCTGCTTTTCTTGGCAGCACTATTATTACCGCACTCCGCCAAGGCAATGCCCGGCGTGAACGGCGGTGGCGATGGCACTGAAGCCAGCCCATACACTATTAACAATGCGACCGACTGGAACACATTTCGCACGAATGTTAATGCAAGTACCGCTACCTATATCAACAA